>NZ_FQWP01000021.1:0-49775 GCF_900129715.1 Fibrobacter sp. UWH9
GCTTCGGAAAAATGTCCTAATAAGTTTGACTATAGCAATAAGAATGAAAAACTCGACGGATATATCAATTTTCTCCAGCATCAAGGCATTTGCCCCGAGGGGTGGCATGTGATGAATTCGGATATATGGGCGCTTTTGTCTGAAACAAGCAGTCGCAGCGTCGCGCTCTACATGGGCTCGAAGGTCGCCGGCTTCGGTAGCAACAACTACGGCCTGTCGATACTGCCTGCGGGGTATTGGAATCCTGTAGCTCTAGAGTATGGATACATTTCAAATTCTGCGTTATATTGGCTGCCGCAACAGTATCCAGAATATGATGATTGCTCATATCGAGTGTCGGTTCGAACGGATGAGTTCAACAGAACTTTTAGAGGTATAAAGACTCAGGGCTTTTCCATCCGCTGTGTAAAAAACTACTAATTATAACAAGATTTTAAACAAATTAACAAAGCCTTTCCTTTGAAAGGCGAGAGGGATTCTTTGTCTAAACTCAACAAGAAGAACAAAAAGTCCAAGAAAAACCGTAACAATTACAAGATCGAGTCTCTCGAACCGAGGCTCTTGATGTGCTCGCTGCGTAAAAATGATGCTCACATATAAATTTTTTAAACGAGTTATGACAAGGATATTTGAATGAACCTGCTCAGAATTTTTTGCCTTGCCCTGTGCGCCATGTTGACTTTCTCCTTCACCGCCTGCGGAGGCGACTCCGGGAGTGGCGCAAGCGACGAAATTTCCATGAACTCGAGCGACGACGAAGGCCTCGACGCCGCCTCCAGCACAAGTGTCACAGCTGGCGAAGCCAAGGAATCCGAGAAGAGCTCCTCGAGCAAGGGAAGCTCCGCAAAATCGAGCGAAAGTGCCGCCTCCAGCAGCAGTGTCATCCCCGGCACCGACCGGGGATCTTGCAGTTCTGTGGCGGCATCGTCGGGAGCGGTTAGCGATGTCGGGATTAGCTCGAACAGCTTTGTGCTGGTAGACTCGCTTTGCGACAGCGAATATGAAGGATGGTCTCAGTATTTCATGAAAACAGGTCAAACTTATTTTTGCATAAACGGTCACTGGATTCTACAATCCAGCAGTTCTGTTGCCCGTTCGAGCAGCAGTAGCAAGTATTACGACATGAGCGAGCTGTTTGTGAACGACCAGGGCTACAGCTACGGCGAGTTCACCGACCCGCGCGACGGCCAGGTGTACAAGACCATTCGTTATGAAATGGGTTTTGAAGAACTTGACTCCATTACTTTTTTTGCGCAGAACCTGAATTACGGGAAGATGATTGATGCCGGGGCCCAGATGACCGACTCCACGAAATTCTGCTACGACGACGACCCGTGGTACTGCGACAACGGCTTCGGCGGGCTTTACACCTGGGCTAGCGCCATGAATTTCCCTGCCGCCTGCGACAGCTTTGGCATTGGCACAAGCAAGTGCCCGATGGAGTTTGATTTGATGAGTAATCCTGTATCTTTCTACAAAAATGGAATTACGTATGTCCTCCATCAAGGAATATGCCCCGAGGGCTGGCATGTGATGAATCAAGAAGAATGGGGCTTGATTATGAAGGGAAGCATATCGCGTAATGGTGCCAATTATTTGGGGGCAGTCCTGTGGGGGAGCAACCAACGCGGATTCTCCCTTCTGCCGGCAGGGGATCTAGAATTACAGAATACTCACGATGATGAAAAACGGTGTGATTTCCTAGATATAGGCAAATATGCTTATCACTGGATTCCCGGTGAATACGATAAAAATGAAGACTTTAAACCAGAGCTGTTTGGTCGGATGGTGTTTGTTGCCGACAGTCATGTGAATAAACCAGCGGCTCTAAAGAAAGTCAACGGGGCGTCCGTCCGGTGCGCAAAAGATTACTAATCGGATAACTCTGTCAAGTTTTTTCGTACGGCCAGGGTCAGATTGCATAAACGCGTTTTGTTAGCTGTATTCTAACTGCAGGCTCTGTCAGTCCAGACTGTATGCTGCAAACCTACTGTAAATATGCTTTGGCGCCGAAGCTAATAAACAGCCTTGAAATGGCGTTTCTGGAGTAAAAATGCAGTTTTCGACAGGCTGACAAAACGGACTTTTTATGCTGGTTGCTCAAATGTGTACGGGGTGACTTGACAGAGCCTTTGTTAAAGTGTATTTTTGTGCAGTATGGATTTGCTTTCTAAACTAGACGCAGAACAGCGCGAGGCTGTTGAAAATACCGAGGGCTTTATTCGTGTGATTGCCGGGGCTGGTTCCGGCAAGACCCGCACGCTTACCCATCGCTATCTGTATCTGGCTAGGGAGCTGGGGATTTCTCCATCCAATATTCTTTGCGTTACCTTTACCAACAAGGCCGCCGGCGAAATGAAGAACCGGATCCGCACCATGCTCAAGGGCGACGATTCCGGTTATATTTCCACCTTCCACGGTTTTTGCGTACAGTTCCTTCGCGAAGATATTCATGTGCTGAATTATCCCAAGGAATTCATGATTCTTGACGAAGACGATCAGAAGACCTTGCTAAAGAAGTGCTATGCCGAACTGGGCCTGCACCTGAACGACCTTAAGATCAGTAGCGTCATGGATTTCATTGGCGGTCGCAAGGCCAACGAGGCGGATTATGTTTCCCTGTTTGCCGACAAGGATGCCGAAGGCCTTTTGGAATTGGTGGAGGCTGCGCCTGATAAGTGGCATCGGGTTTATTACCGCTACCTATATGAACAGCGCAAAAATTTTGCGCTGGATTTTGATGACCTCATTCTGGTAACGCTTTATATTCTGGAACGCTTCCCCGAAAAGCGGGAGAAGTGGGCCAAGCGCATGATGTATGTGATGGTGGATGAATTCCAGGATATTGACGGTCAGCAGTACCGCCTGGCGGAACTGCTTTGCAGCTACCACAAGAATCTTTTTGTTGTGGGGGACCCGGACCAGACGATTTATACCTGGCGGGGGGCCGATGTCAACCGCATTCTTGATTTTGACCGCCACCACGAAGGCTGCAAGACAATCCTTCTGCAGAACAATTACCGTTCGACGCCCTCGATCCTGAAAATCCCGGATTCCGTTATCAAGAATAACGAGTTCCGTATTCAGAAGGTGTTGAAGCCCACCAGGGCCGGCGGCAAGACGCCTGTGTTTTACCACGCCAAGAACACCCGCAAAGAGGCGGAATGGATTGTGGAACGGATCAAGCAGGCAATCGATAACGGCGTCAGTCCCAAGGATATCGCAGTCCTTTACCGTATGCATTCCCAGTCCCGCTCTGTAGAAGAAGCGCTGATGTCTTCGGACTTGCCTTACAAGGTTTACAGCGGTATCGGATTTTACCAGCGCCAGGAAGTGAAGGATGTGCTTTGCTACTTGCGTATGCTGGTATACGGCGACGACTTGAGTTTTTTGCGTGTGGTGAATACGCCCAAGCGCATGTTTGGCCCTAAGAAGCAGGCTATCTTGCAGAATTACGCCACTAGCCGCGGGCTGAATCTTTACGATGCCCTTCTAGAAATTTATGTGGCCGCCGAGGCGGAAAATGCCGCCGTCGAAAATGATGCTGTAAAGCCTGACCTGGATTGTGCCGCTTTCATGGCCCGCACCAAGGTGGGCGAGTTCGTCAAGCTGATCGAGAAGTACCGCGGGCTTTACCGCGATATGGCCGTCAGCGATGTGCTGACCAAGATGCTCCGCGAAACCGGCTACGAAGAAATGCTTCGCCTGGATGGTGACGAAGACCGCCTGGGTAACCTTGCCGAACTTAAGCAGGGCGTCATGGAGTTCGAAAAGAACTTCGAAGAATATGCTACCCTTGATGAATACCTCCAGAACATCGTGCTGTTCACAAATAGCGATGGCTTGGGGGATGGAGCCGGCGATGGGGCGGGCGGTTCCTCTGACTCATCCGCTGAATCTGCAGAAGTCCGCAAGGATAAGGTTCAGCTCATGACCATCCACAACGCCAAGGGCCTGGAATTCCCTTATGTGTTTGTCTGCGGCCTTAACGAAGGCTGCTTCCCGGTAAAGCGTGTCAAGAACAAGGCTCAGCTAGAAGAGGAACGCCGTCTGGCCTATGTGGCTCTGACCCGCGCCGAAAATGTGCTGTGCATCAGCGATTCCGAAGATAGCGCCGGTGGCGATGTCCAATGTCGCTACCCGTCACGGTTCCTGCTGGAAATGGATATGGACGACCTGGATGTGGTTCAGGGTTTTACCGAGGAATGGTACCGCGCCGCCAAGGAACATATTGCCGAGGTGGATCGCAACCGCGAACTGGGCGAGAATCTGGATGGCGAATCCGGTGTGGATGGTGTTGTCGGCAAGAAAGCTCCCATTGCCAGGTTTGGGGAAGGGGACCGTGTCGTTCACAAGATTATGGGGGCGGGTACCGTGGTTGGTGTCGATGCCGAGAACTTATACTACGAAGTCAAGTTCGATAAGATTGCGACTCACAGGGCAATTCAGTTCGATTACCCCCTGCAAGCCGAAGAATAGATCTATTCACTCCAAATTAGGCCAAAAATACCTTTTTTTAGATGATTTTCCTATGAAGTTGATTGGAAAATGTTCCCACGGATATTTTTTTATTTACTTTAAAACCGATGAAACGATTTTTTGAATGGTTGCGCAGCTACATCCTGTATGCTTGTATTGATCCTAGGGAGTTTCCCAAGATTAAGACGGCTATGGACCGTAATAACCAGGCGGCCCTTCATGCTTTTTCAAGGATCGCGGTGGTGCTGTTTGCTACGGCCCTGTTGCTTTCCCGTTCATTCCAGATTGAAGTTAAGATTGACCAGAATTTCGGTTACAGTTTTGGCCTGGTTCTATCGCTGATTATTTACTTCGCCAACTACTATCTGGTTCCCCGCAAGCCCAGGTTGCTGCCTTGGCTGATATACCTGTTTGACTGTGTTCTGTTCGGCTTTGGATTCCTGTTGGCCTTTGTATGTTCGCCAAACCAGCTGACCATTTCGCTTTTGGTCATGTTCGCCATCGTGCCCATGTTCTTTACAGACCGCCCTTATCGATTGGCGATCCTGTATTTCGTTTTGGAATTGCTGTTCATTCATCTTGTGAAGATTTTCAAGCCCGCCGAAATGGTGAATCTTGAAATTGTGAACATGGTGGTCTACAGTAGCGTGGGCTTGATTCTTGGAACCTACATGACCCGAATGAAGCTGGAACGTTTTGTGTTTGAGTATCGAGTTAATGAATTGACGAACCAGGAACAGCTGACGAAATATTTGAAGTCCATTTCCAATATTTACGTTACCATGTATCATGCAGACCTTGATACCGGGATGTTCATGGAACTTCGTAATGATGTAGATGCCCTGAAGCCTTATGGTGCCATGGGCCCTCATGTGGAGCAGATGTTACATCATGGTGCCTTGCAGACTGTGGATCCCGATTTTCTTGAAAACGCAAAGAAGTTCCTGGACTTAGGGACTTTGAAGGAACGTCTGAAAGGGAAGACGACCATTACTCATGAATTCCTTTCGCAGAGCGGGATGTGGTGCCGCGCCCGTTATGTGAACGTGGACTTTGACAAAAAAGATGAATTGCCCCGCTACGTGATTTTTGCGGTGGAAAATATCAGCGAACAGAAGCAGCGTGAAAAGGCCTTGATTTCCCAGGCGGAAACCGATGCCATGACTGGCCTTTACAACCGCAACGGTGGCGTTTCCAAGATCAAGGAAAAGATGCACGACCGCCTGCAGGGAATGCTTTGCCTGTTTGACATAGACAAGTTTAAGTCCATCAACGACAATTATGGCCACCAGGCTGGTGACAAGGTGATTGTGGCTGTAGCCGATGCCATGCAGAGGGCCTTTCGTGACGTCGATGTGCTGCTGCGTCTAGGTGGCGATGAATTTATGGTATTCCTGAGCAAGGTGACCAACGAGGAGTTGGGTGCACAGGCCATTGGACGATTCTTTACGGAACTGAATAAGGTCTCTATTGAAGGCCTTGAAGATTACAATATTGCCGTAAGCCTTGGTGCCACCTTCTTTAGGGGCGGCAAGGTTGACTTTGATGACCTTTATAGACAGGCCGACGGCTGTACCTACGAAAGTAAGAAAATCGAGGGCCGTTCCTTTACCTTCTGGCGCGGCTGATTAAAGTCCGATTCCGAATGCGATGGCGCCCATGAGGATGCCTGCGTAAATACCGCCCAGCAAGTCATCTGCCATGACGCCCCATGCTCCGGGGAAGGCTTCGAACTTGTGGATACCTAGGGGCTTCAGGATGTCGAAGAATCTGAACAGTCCGAAGGCCACTGCAAGGGTCCAGGGATGGGCGAGTATACTTGCATTAGAAATAAATGCTAACGACATGAAAATGCCGCAGACTTCGTCAATGACAATCCAGCCCGGATCTTCGGTCTGCGTATCCTTCATGGCCTTCTTGACAAAAGGGATGGCGGCGAAGAATACGAAGATGGCGGCGATAAGGAAGGCGCTGTTCAGACCGGCGGATGTTCCGCGGATGCCCAGGTCGGGTGTGCCGATTTTGGCAAATAGCAATGCCATGGGGTAGGCGACGATGGCGGCGGCCAGGCTTCCCATGGTGCCGGGGGCCTTGGGGCTCATGCCCGAACCGAAAAAGGTGCAAATCTGTGCGGAGATGAAGTCGGTACCGCGCCACTGGTGAGGGACGCGCTTCTTGCCATACTTTTCTTTAAGTTCTTCTTTGTTCATAATTTTTAGGTATCTGGTACGAGGTCGGAGTCTGCGGCTCCTTTCAGCTAAATAATCGCGCCGAAGGCGCCAAAGTTAGGTATGAGGTGTCAGGTACGAGGGCGGAGCCTGCGGCTCCTTTCAGCTAAATAGTCGCGCCGAAGGCGCCATATTTTAACTCATAACTCATAACTCATAACTCATAACTCATAACTCATAACTCATAACTCATAACTCATAACTCATAACTCATAACTCATAACTCATAACTCTTCACTCTTCCATGGTGATTCTGCTTCTTCCTTGATTTTTTCTGCTTGTGCTTCTCGCTTCTTGTGCCAGTTGGATAGCTGCTCCCTGAAGGCTTCTCGCAGGCGTTCCATGCCGATGTTTTCGCGGGCGCTGACCTGGATGGCTTCGGGATAGTTTTCAAGCAGTTCGTTTCGGCGGGCTTCGTCGCAGACTTCCACCTTGTTGAATACGCGGAGGCGGGGTGTGTCCTTGCTGATGATACCTTCCAGAGTCTTGTGGGTGACTTCCAGATGTTCGCGGTAGTCGGGTGCGCTTCCGTCAACCACTTCCAGGATGCAGTCGGCGTGGGCGGCCACTCCCAGGGTGCTCTTGAAAGTTTCGATCAGGTTGTGGGGGAGTTTGCGGATAAAGCCCACGGTGTCGGAGAGGATGATGTTCTCGCCGTCAAGGAACAGCTTGCGGGTGGTGCTGTCCAGAGTGGCGAAGAGCTTGTCTTCGACGTAGACGTCGGCACCGGTGAGCCGGTTGGTAAGAGTACTCTTACCGGCGTTGGTGTAACCAACGATGCCGACGTGAAAGATGTCGTTGCGGTTTTCCGCCTGGCTTTCGCGGGCGTCCTCGATTTTTTCAAGTTTTTTCTTCAGTTCCTGTATGCGCTTGCGGATCAGTCGACGGTCCGTTTCCAGCTGGGTTTCGCCAGGGCCCTTGGTTCCAATACCGCCGTTATGTTGTCTACACAAGTGGGTCCACGCACCGGTAAGGCGGGGCATCATATACTGCAACTGGGCCACTTCTACCATGAGGCGGCTTTCGGCGGTAACGGCATGCTTTGCGAAAATGTCCAGGATTAACCCTGTGCGGTCAAGGACCTTGATTCCCGGCATTCTCTGTTCCAGGTTGCGGACCTGGGAACCGGATAGATCATCGTCGAAAACCACCATCTTGGCGTCGTTTTCTTCAAGGGCTTGTTTTACCTGATTTACCTTGCCTTCTCCAATAAGGGTAGCGGCATTGAATTGCTGAACCCTCTGTAAAAAGCTTTGCACAACTTCAGCTCCGGCAGTTTCTGCCAGTCGACCAAGTTCCGCCAATTGTTCGGTGGCGAGCCAGGGACGCACTTTTGGAGTGGCGATACCAACCAAAATGCAACGTTCCTTCTGGTCTTTCTCTTTCTTGTGCTCAATCGTCTTTTCTCTCATACGACTACATATTAGAAATTTGTTATTATTGTGTGCGAAAAAGGGCCTCCTATGGAAGACAAAAAGAACAACAGACCGATGGACATGAATCCCAAGTTTTTACTTGCGACTTCTGTTGCCGTTGGCGTTTTTATCGCTGCCGCTTTTTTTGCATACATTGTCCGTGAAGCTCATGTGAGACAGATTGAAATGTATGTCGCATGGGAAGTTAAGCAGAAATCGGAACTGCTGAATCATCATCTGGATGCATCCCGCGTAAAGGTTCAGTTGATGGCTTCGGAACTCTCTCGTCGGCTAAAGAGTTTGCCCGTTACGCCGGCTGCTGTTAAAGAGGTGGCGGAAAATAGTGAGGACTTTTTTGACTATGTGGACTTCCTTAGGCTCGATGGGGTCCTTGTAAGCGAAGACAATCAGTTCGATCTTTATGATGAACCCCTCTATAGGGAAGCCATTTCCAGAAAGAACAACGTCTTCTCCATTCTGAAGTCCAAGAGGAGTTTGCAGGCCCTAGCAGGATTTGTACAGCCCGTAACATTTAAGGATTCTGTTGTGGGCTATCTGGTGGGCTCCATGGGTGGCCGTACAAAATTACGCCATTTGCTTGATTCCTCCTTGAGTAACCGCCGTGCGTACGAATATATTCTGGATTCCAAGTTGAACGTGGTCTCTTCTCTGGATGAGGCGGAATATGGCCTCCCGTTCAGGTCTGTGCTGACTGGTAATTTTGCCGATCGCAATATGGACTTGTTCCGTAAGGCCGCCTTGGATGATTCCATTGTTGAGTTCACCTATGGCGACGAGAACGGTGCCCACGTAGCCGGTGTTTATGCCATTGGCGATTACGGATTTTACCTTGTGGTCCTGGTCCCTCCGGAAGAAATTTCAAAGGTTTCTATCCAGGTTGTGGTTGGCGCCCTTCTAATAGCCTTGATCATCGTCTTGATTGTTTTCCTGGTAATCTACTTGATGAACCGGGCCAACCGCATGATCCATACAGAAAACAGGGACCACTTCCAGAGTGTGGTCGGCGCCTTGGCGGAATCGTACGGCAGTGTCTTCGAAGTGAATCTGGATACGGGTGAAAACCAGTGCATCCGTATTGCCCCCATTCTCGTTCAGAAGGCTGGCGCTCTCTTTAGCGGAGACGCCAAGTATAATCAGATCATGGCTGTGTACGCCAACCGTATGGTTATTCCCGAAGACAAGGCCTTGTTTGATCAGGTGTTGACCCTTGAAAAGGTGAAGGAGGCTTTTGCCAACAGGTCTCAGTTTGATTTCGTATTCCGTACCCAGGGGAACGGTACGACCCATTATATCCAGGCTCTTTTCGTAAGACCTTCCAAGATTCGTCCGGAATTTGTGATGGGCTTCAAGAACTTTGACGAAACCATGGAGTTGGAACGTTCAAAGCAGAAGAAACAACTGGAACAGCGAATCGCTCTGGAAACCGCCCTGGAAAAGGCTCGCTCTGCCGATAAAGCCAAGTCGAAGTTCCTGTTCAACATGAGTCATGACATCCGCACACCTATGAATGCGGTGCTTGGCTATGATACGTTGGCCCTGCAGTATTTGTGGGAACTGGGTCTGCCTCCCGAACAGACTGAAAAACTTTCTCGCTGTCTGAATAATATCCAGATGTCCGGCAAGCAGCTGATGGGCTTGATTAACTCCGTGCTGAACATGGCTCGCATTGAATCGGGCGAAGTGTTTCTGGAAGAGTCTCCCACTGTGGTGGCCGAACTGACAGGCGAAGTTGCCGTGACCTTCGAAGAAACGGCTCGAGAAAAGAATATCATGCTTCTGGTGTCCAGAAACATGGGTCACAAGTATATTTTCTGCGACAAGGTTAAAGTCCAGCAGGTGATTCTGAATGTGGTCAGCAATGCGGTGAAGTATACCGAGAACGCTGGAACTGTCAGAGTGAACTTCCGCGAAATGCCTCACGAAAAGGAAGGCTGGTGCTATATGGTGACTACCGTTGAAGACAACGGTGTGGGTATATCAGAAAGTTTCCTGCCTCATATATTCGAAGATTTTGAACGCGAACGGTCTGCGACGATTAGCGGTGTCGTTGGTTCTGGCCTTGGCCTGAGTATCGTCAAGAAGTATGTGGACTTGATGGGTGGTTCCATCGAGGTGAACAGTAAGGTTGGCGAAGGTACCAAGGTCGTGGTGAAAACTCCTCACCGTGTTGCAGAAAGCGATAGCGTGGGTGATGGTAAGAATTCGCCGAAGTACATTGCTAACCTTCAGGGCAAGCGAATCCTTCTTGTAGAAGACAACAAGTTGAATCGCGAGATTGCCGAAGAAATGCTGAAGAGTTTTGGCGTTCATGTGGAATGTTCCGAAGACGGCATGGAATGCCTTGAAAGGTTGGAACGTGAACCGTCTGGCAGCTACGACTTGATTTTGATGGACGTGCAGATGCCTCGCATGGACGGCTATGAAACGACCCGCAGAATTCGTCAAATGTCTGACCCGCTCAAGGCCTGCATCAAGATTTATGCAATGACTGCAAACGCCTTTGCCGAAGATGTCCAGGAATCGGTGAATGCCGGCATGGATGGGCATATTTCTAAGCCGGTTGACTTTACCAAGTTCTATAACCTTTTGCAGAAGGTGTTTAACTAGGGCGGGCTTGGCACATGAAAGTTCGATTGACTCAAGAAACCTTGAATCGTCTGAGACGTTTCCGCAGGAATCGTCGGGCTTTCTGGTCGCTTGTGGTTCTTGTGGCGGCTTACCTGCTTTCGTTGACTAGCCCCTGGACCGTGAACGACGAACCCCTGTACATGAGCTACAATGGCAAGAGCTATTTCCCGGCCTTTGCCCGATATAGCGACAAGGACTTTGGCGGTAGCTATGATACCGAGGCCGATTACGGTGCCTTGTTTGCTGCGGTTCGTGAATGCGAAGAAGATGCCGCCGAAGGTTTTACTCGAGCCGGTGGCTGTCCTGATCTCT
This sequence comes from Fibrobacter sp. UWH9, assembly GCF_900129715.1. Taxonomy (NCBI): domain Bacteria; kingdom Pseudomonadati; phylum Fibrobacterota; class Fibrobacteria; order Fibrobacterales; family Fibrobacteraceae; genus Fibrobacter; species Fibrobacter sp. UWH9. The sequence goes on from NZ_FQWP01000021.1 coordinate 11,084, forward strand.
GGACCATTATGCCTCCTGTGGCTCATGACCCGCTGAAGGCCGACCTGGATAATGACGGTGCGCCGCCTTTCGCCCCCAGCGCCAAGCATTGGCTGGGAACGGATTCCAATGGCCGCGACGTTCTGGCCCGCTTGATTCATGGTTTTAGGATTTGTATCAGCTTTAGTCTACTGCTAACGGTTCTGGGTACGTTCCTGGGAATCGTCATTGGTGGCATTCAGGGCTATCTTGGAAAGTTCTGGGATACCGGCATGCAGCGCATTATCGAAATCTGGTCTTCGCTGCCCATGCTTTATGTGGTGATTCTTATTGGCAGTATCTATGGCCGCAGTTTCTGGCTTCTGATTTTGATTATGGCTGCTTTCAACTGGATTTCGCTCAGCTACTATATGCGTGCCGAATTCATGAAGCTGCGCGGCATGACCTATGTGCAGTCCGCCCGCGTGTTGGGACTTGGACATCGTCATATTTTCTTCAAGGAAATTTTGCCCAACGCCATGACGCCTGTGGTGACGCTGTTCCCCTTTACCTTGATTGGCGGAATCGGAAGCCTGACCTCCCTGGATTTTCTTGGCTTCGGTCTGCAGCCGCCTACACCTAGCTGGGGCGAACTGATGAGCCAGGGATTGAATAATCTTTACGCCCCCTGGATTTCTGTAAGTACGGTGGCGGCACTCTTTGTGACCTTGCTTTTGACCACTTTTGTAGGCGAAGGTGTTCGCGATGCCATGGACCCCAAGTCTGGAGACCGCTATGAGTAACACGGTTCTTTCAGTAAAGGATTTGTCGGTGGCCTTCGGGGCTGCCCGCCTGCAGGTGACGGACGGTGTTTCCTTTGACATCCATGCCGGTGAATTCTTTGCGCTGGTGGGGGAGTCTGGTTGCGGTAAGAGCGTGACCGCCATGAGCATCTTGCGATTGCTGCCTCAGCCCTCCGCAAAAATTGTCAGCGGAGAAGTGCTGTTTGCTCCCTGCGCCATTCAGAACGCGTCTCAAGGAGCCATTCAGAACGCGTCTCAAGGAGTCTTTCAGAACGAGTCTCAATGTGTCATTCCGAGCGATAGCGAGGAATCTTGCATTGACTTGTCCAAACTCCCGCTGAAGGAACTTCAGAAGGTTCGCGGTTCCGAAATCGCGTGCATCTTCCAGGAACCCATGCAGGCCCTGAATCCGGTGGTGACTATCAAGAAACAGCTGCTGGAAGTTTTCAAGTTCAGTGCCCGCGCACGTTCCATGGTAGGCTCCGGGAAGGATGCCCCTGAAGCGGAAGTTCGCCGCATGCTGAACTTGGCCGGCTTTACGGATCCGGATCGTGTCTTGAATTCTTACCCTCATGAACTTTCGGGGGGTATGCTGCAGCGAGTCTGCATCGTGATGACGTTGCTGCCTAGGCCCAAGCTGATTATTGCCGACGAACCGACTACGGCTCTTGACGTGACCGTGCAGGCTCAGGTTCTGGCGGTGCTTAAGGAAATGGCCGAAAGTACTGGAACCGCAGTGCTGCTCATTACCCACAACATGGGTATCGTTTCCCAGTATGCCAACCGCGTGGCTGTAATGTATGCGGGCCGCATTGTTGAAGTGGGCCCTGTCCGTGAAGTCATCAACAATCCGCTGCATCCTTATACCCAGGGCTTGCTGGCAGCCATTCCTGAAAGTCACAGCGAAATGAAGAACCTGAAGTCTATTCCGGGCTCTGTGCCGCATCCCAAGGATTTTGTGTCTGGCTGTCGTTTTGCGGATCGATGCGAACGTTGCTCCAAGCTTTCCGCCGACGCTCAGGCTCGTTGCCGCGGTAACGAAAAACCGCCCCGGTGTCAGGACTCCGAAGCGGATCATATCGCTTTCTGCTACGGTCTATAAAAACCGGTTAGCGGAAACTTTTTGACGTCCACAAATTATTTAAAGTTCTTGCACCATTCCGGTACAATGACGCTGGCCTTGCCCTGGATGCTTACATCGGTGTAGGGGTCGCTGGCGGGGACTTCCAAATTCAGACAGGTAACCTTGGCTCCGTAGGAATGGGCCAGGCTCTTGAAACCGGCGGCGGGGTAGACCACACTGCTGGTGCCAATGTAGACAAACTCTTCGCATTCTTCCAGGGCCTGCTGGATTTCTTCCATGTACTGCGGGGTTTCTCCGAAGAACACGATGTCCGGACGGCTCATGGCACCGCAGAAGGGACAGATGGTCTTCATGGTTTCTTCGCCCTTGAATACGAACTGGTGTCTGGGGTCTCGTTCGCAGGTCAGGCGCATCAGGTCGCCGTGCATATGCAACACCTGGCGGCTGCCGGCGCGTTCATGCAGGTCGTCTACGTTCTGGGTAATCAGCAGGAATTCGTCGCCAAGACGGTTTTCCAGTTCTGCCAGGGCGTAGTGGGCGGCGTTGGGCTGGTGTTCCTTGAGACCCATGCGCAGGAAGTTGTAGAAATCCTTGACGCGCTTGCGGTCGCGGTAGTAACCTTCGGGGGTGCATACGTCGTCGATGTTTTCGTGTTCCCACATGCCGTCGTTACCGCGGAATGTCCTGAGTCCGGATTCCGCGCTAATTCCTGCACCAGTTAAAACAACCAAGCGTTTTTTCATAAGTGATCCTCTAGCAGAGGCCTCCAAAGAACAAGGTTTCTGCTACGATACCCTTTTCGAAGTCGGGCAGGTAAAGGCTTTCGTTTTCGCCGTGGGCGTTACATTCGGGGTCTTCAAGACCGGTCATCAGCACGGGGATGTTGCCCAGGGTGCTGCGGAAAAGTTCTGCACCGGGGATGCTGGCGCCGCAACCGATAATCTTGGTCTCGCTTTCGTAGGCGGCGGTCATGGCATCGCTCATCTTCTTGAAGAAGGGGTGACTTGTGTCTGTGACGAAGGGGTTGGCGCCGTCTTCGGTAACGATGTTGCACTGGATTCCATAAGGAACGTGCTGCTTCAGGAAGTCCACCAGCAGCTGGGTGCAGCGGTCGGCGTCCATGCCGGGGGCCAGACGGATGCCGATGCGGGCGTAGGCGCTGTCTTGCAGAACGTTTCCTGCGTTCATGCGGCTGCCCACTTCCATGGCGGTAACCACCAGGCTAGGCTTGCGCCACAGGGTCGTCAAAATTTCATCTTCGGAACACTTCAGCTTGACGCCATCCAGGACGCCGCCGTCGTTGCGGAAGATTTCTTCGGTCATGCCCAGGCTCCTGTAAGAGGCCAAGTCTTCGGCGGTGGGCGGAACCAGTCCGTCTTCAAAGCCGGGAATCAAGATCTTGCCGGTACCGTCGGTCAGCTCCGCGATCATGCGGCAAAGGACCTGACCTACGTCGGGAATGGGGCCTGACCAGGAGCCGGAATGGAGGGGAGCCTTCGTTGCCTTCAGTTCCACGGATACGGCGCTCATGCCGCGAAGGGTGGTGGTAATGGAGGGCGTGCCCTTGGCGAAGTTGCCCAGGTCGGCGATGATTACGGCATCGGCCTTCAAAAGTTCGGCATGCTTTTTAAGGATGCCTGCGAAACCTGCGCTGCCGGATTCCTCTTCGCCTTCGATAATGAACTTCAGGTTAGGGCCGTCGTTCTTCTTAAGGGCGCGGACCTGTTCCAGGGCGGCCAGGTGCATAATGATGCCGGCCTTGTCGTCGGCGGTGCCGCGGCCAAAGAGACGTTCTCCGTCGGCACTGACGGTTGCTTCAAAAGGCTTGGTGTTCCAGAGGGCCTCGCGCATGGGGGGCTGCACGTCGTGATGGGCGTACAACAAGATGGTGGGCTTGTCCGGAGAGGTCAGGCTTTCGGCATAGACCGTGTGGCGGCCGCTTTCCGGAGTCAGGAACTGGATGTTGGTGAGACCTGCTTCGGCGAACATCTGCTTGACGGCCTCGGCGGATTCCAGAACATACTTCTGGTCAAAATTGTCGAAACTGATGGAGGGAATGCTCACCAGCTTGCTCAGTTGCTGAATATAGGTGGGCATTTTTGCCTTGATAGCTTTCTTGATCTGCTGTTCCATAAGTCTTGTTATATAGTTAGCGTTTTTGACCTGATTTAACCACACATGAAAATAGTAAAGAAAAATGGGGCGCAGTGTCAGGCCTTTATATTTTCTATTTTAAAAGGCGTAATAATTGACGCTGACTATAAAAAGGCGATTAAAAGGTGTAATTATGGCATTCAATTGTGTAAATCACGAATACTACCTGAACTTTGGCGACCGCGTGTTGGCCATGATCCGCAAGATTTTCCACAACAATCCGGAATTCCGTCATGACTCCCTGAAGCATGCCGCCAGGTTTGCTCCCATCATTCCCTTTATGAGCGGCCGCCCCGACTTGAGCAAGACCCTCAAGCGCGTGGTCACTTTCCCGGACCATAGCAATTCCCTGTATTTCGGTTGCCCCATCATTCTGGCAGCCGGCGCCAACAAGACGGCCAAGCGCATTTGCGACTACGCCAATATGGGTTTCGGCGGTATTTCTGTAGGTACTGCCACCCGCAACTTCCGCGAAGGTAATACCCACCGTCCCCGCGTCGGTTTCATCGAAGAGGAACGTGCCATTCATAACAGCATGGGCCTGAATAACGAAGGTGTCGAAGTCATTGCCCGCCGTGTAGACGCCCAGCTGGCCAAGGCCCACAAGGTTGGCCTCTGTGTCGGTGTTTCCGTTGCCGAAACTCCGGGCCTGACCAACGATGAAGATAAATTAAAGGACGTGGTGGAAAGCTTTGCCATCGCCTACAAGGCTGGTGATTACATAGAAATTAACGTGAGCTGCCCCAATACCGGTGAATCCCGCGTAGACATGGACTTGTCCCTCACCGAAAAGATCTTCAGCGAAATCATGAAGTTCCGCAATTCCCAGACTTTGCGCAAGGCCGTTTATGCTAAAATCAGCCCGGACCTTTCTGAACGCCATCTGGTGAACATCATGGATATGCTGGTGCGCTGCGGCGTGAACGGTGTGGTGGTGGGCAACACTTACCCCACCAAGAAGATTAGCGAACTTCCCGTACAGACCAAGTTCGAAGACTTGACGCCCCTCCGCGCCGATGGAGATTGCGGTGGCATGTCTGGCCGCCCCCTGTACGAGAACATGGTATGGAACGTAAAGTATATCCGCGAACATTACCCCCAGATGAGCGTGATCGCATGCGGCGGTATCGACCATGGCTTCAAGGTGTTTGACCTGATCAAGATGGGTGTGGATGCCGTGCAGTGCTATTCTGTGGTGGCATTCCGCTGGATGGCCGCTCATTCCATGCGTAAGGAACTGGCTGCCGCCCTCAAGGAAACGGGTTATGCCACCCTGCAGGATTACGACAATCATAATCCCAAGGTGACGACTCTGAAGTAGGTGGGCGAGGCGTCATGAATCGCAATTTTGCATTTTTGATTCTTTGTGCGGTCAGCTTTGCCTGTGCCGTGCCCTGGCTTGGTGTTACCTTCAAGAAGGGAACTTTCGAAAATCACTTGGCCCTCCAGGTTATTGGCGTGCATCCCGGTTCCGGTTGCTTTACCGCAGGCATGGTGGCCGGTGACCAGATTGTGGGTGTCCAGGGGCAGCCCCTTCAGGATGTTGCACAAATCCAGCAGGCTATTTCCAAGGGCAAGGTGGGGTCGAACGTCAAGATTGATGTGGTTCGTGAAGGGAAGAAGATTCCCATGACCGTAAAGATTACGGATCGCCCCGATGATATCAGCAGCCTGACAGGTTCCGCTATCGGAAGCAAGATGGCTGAATTCGGCGCCAACTTCTACAAGAATGGCGAAAAGCGCAACGCCAAGCCCAAGGCCACCTTGCTGGACTTCTGGGCTACATGGTGCGGCCCTTGCCGTAAGACCTTGCCTGTGCTGGCCAATGTGTATGGCAAGTACGCCTCCAAGGGCCTGGAAGTCATCGGTATTTCTAACGAAGATACAAAGACTCTGAATGCCTTCTATGCGCAGCAGCACGCTTCGCCGTACCCCCTCTACCGCGATGCCACCCAGGAAATGTGGCGCCGCTATGGAATTAGGGCGGTTCCCACCTTGATGCTTCTGGATGAAAACGGTTACATCAAGCGTGTCTGGAGCGGCGCTCCCTCCCAGTCCATGGTTGAAAAATTGGTGGTCGAAGTGCTGAACGAAGCCAAGAACTAGGCTGGACCAATTTGGTTTTGAAGCTCGTGAGCTGGTTTGATGAATTCGCAAATAAACTGGAGTAGTTCTGCTGCCATAATATTGGATTAAAGCACAAAAGAAACCCCTCATTTTTACTGAGGGGTTTCTTTATAAAGTCAGATTTTTTAAAGAGCGGCAAAATCCGTATTATAGGATTACTGCATGCTCTTCTTCTGGTTGTCGAAGATCTGTTCGTATTCAGCTTGGCCGATACGCTTGTAACCCGTGGTGATGCCGCCGAATTCATAGTAAGCGGAGTCGCCCTTGACGGTCATGCAATACTGCATATCCAGGGAATTCTTGCCGCAGATTCTGCCGTCTTCGAACTTGGCGGTAAGGTCGCCATTGATGTTGCGGATTGTGAAGTTCTGATTGTCGTTGCTCAAAACTTCGAAAACCATATTGGATTCACCCTGCCAGTGGCCCACATAATTTGCGGAGTCGTTTCCGCATGCGGTAAAGAGGGTTGCTGCTGCAGAGAGTGTAATAGAGAGGGCGATAATCTTTTTCATGTCTCTAAAATAGTATTTTTGGCGTTGGAAAACGCGAAATCTATTGTAAAATGCAGTTTATTCTAAAACATATTCATCTTTTAATGCCTGTAATTGCTGTTGCGCTGGTATTTTTTGTCTACCAGCTAATTCAGGACAATCGTCGGCCCATCCCAAAGTTTGAAAGTAATTATGTTGAGGAATCCTGGTCTGCCGAGGAATATTTGCGCCACCTGAACAACCGAGCCTTTAATGGTGAAGAGGTCCACCGTCTCTTGCTGAACCGCACCCGACAGAAACCGGGGGTGTACCTTGAAAGCCTGGAACCGGTTATGGATACGGTGGGTCTGACGGTGGTGAACGTCTTCCACAATGTGATGGGGGATGATTACATTCCCGTAATCACAAGCGGTAATGACTATCCTTTTCATGCCCGAAATTCTAAGCACTACTTTAACAAGGCTATTGATTTCCGTATTAAGAACATTCCCATTGAAAAACGCCGGATGGTTGTAACCGGCGTCGAAGATAAGCTTAAGGGCAAGGCCCGAGCAATTTGGGAAAAAGGCGATGCAGAACACCTGCACGTAGAGCTGTTGGAGTAGTGAGCTATGAGTTGTGAGTTAAAATATGGCGCCTTCGGCGCGATTATAAAACTCGTTGCTCAAAGCTGAAAACTCATGACTCACTTGCAGCAGCGGAAGCCTACGGAGGGGTACTGATTCTGGGGGTAGAAGCTGAACTTGCTTTCGGTACACTTGCTTCCATTGTTGGTGTTCCATGCACCACCGGCCACCAGATACATATTGGGGTGATCCTTGCTTGTGGTAGAAGTCCATTCCCAGAGGTTTCCGTTCATGTCGTACATGCCCCACCAGCTACGGCACTGTTCCTTGCGGCCTACGCGCTTGGCAGCCTTGGTGTTGGTGTTGCACTTGTTCTGCTTGTAGGTGTCACCATAGGAATACTTGGTGTTGTCCTTGCCACGGCAGGCGGCCTGCCATTCATCGATAGAGCAGAGGTGCTTACCTTCCTTGGCGCAGAGGGCCACGGCTTCTTCCTGGGAGACCATGTCCTTGGGAAGTTCGTCGGGGGAGTTGGGATATTCGTAGGCGTCTACGCAGACCTGCTTACCGCCAACAGGAACGGGGTAGGCGTTCTTTCCGCAGACGTTGTCGCTGGCCATGTCATACTTGGCTTCTTCCCAGGGGGTACGGTTGCCCACGGAGTCTACGGCGTAATAGAACACAGAACCGGTCTTGTTGTATTCGATGGCCTTGCCTGCTTCCACAGGATTGTTGGTGTCGCCAACAGAGAGGTAGGTCTTGCACTTGATTTCGTCGCACTTGACCTTCAGCTTGATGGGATCGTAGTAACGGCCTGCGGGGGGAGCGATTTCTGCAACCGGCGGAACCTGGTCGGCGGCGCGGATGGAGTCGGCGATGCGCTTCTTTTCGGCTTCTTCAGCCAGACGCTTTTCTACTTCGGCCAAACTGTCTGCTACGGCCTTCAGGCTGTCCTGACGGGCCTTTTCGATGGCGGCCAGGCTGTCGTTTACATGCTTGATGCTGTCGCGGACATGGCGGATGCTGTCGCGGTTCAGGGCGGGCTTTACCGGTTCCACGACGGCGGGGGTAGTGTCGGCAGGAACGGTATCCACTACGAGGGCGGCGAGACTATCGGCCCTGCGGATGGAGTCTGCGCGCATCTGCTCCAGCTGACGGAGGCTATCAAGGGTGCGGCGACGCTGCATTTCAAGGGCGGTTTCCTGTTCCTTGGCCAGGGCTTCCTGCTTCATCTGGTCCAGGTGGCACTGCACAATAAAAAGGCAGACCAACAAAAGGAACATGAGTACGAGTACGACAACGTTTCTTTTCTTGCGGCTAGATTTGCTTTCGGTGCCCTTGTTTTCTTGATTCTCTGCCATGATGCTTTAATTCCTTTCTTTATTCTGCTTTTTCTGCGGCGGCTTCCGTCTTACCGGTTTCACGAACGTCGTTAAAGAGTTCGCCCCAGTGGCGGATGATTTCCTGCTTCAGTTCCTGGACGCTGATGTTTCGGCGCAGGGAGTTTCTGTAGGCGATGGAGATGTAGCCCGTTTCTTCGGAGACCACGATGACCAGGGCGTCACATTCGGCGGCCAGAGCCTTTGCGGCGCGGTGGCGCATGCCGTAGCCCGCTTCCTTTTCGGCGTTGCCAGTGGGCATGGGGAGGATACAGCCTGCTGCAACAATGCGCTTGCTGTTTACGATAACGGCACCGTCATGAAGGGCGGAGTTGGGGAAGAACAGGGCGCGGAGGAGTCGGGCGCTAATGCGTGCGTCGAGAATTTCACCGGTGTCGGCGTAGTTCCTGAGGCCCACTCGCTTCTCGAGAACGATCAACGCTCCGGTGCGGGTCTTTGCCAGGTCCTGGACTGCGGCGGCGATAGTCTTGGTAATGTCATCCAGGCCGCTGGCGTGGAAGAAGAAATTGTGGAGGTCCAGCTTACTGGCTGCGATACCGATTCGGGTCAGCGCGCTTCGGATTTCGGGCTGGAACAAGATCACCACGGCGATAATTCCCAGGGTGGCCAGGTTACTGATGAGCCACACGACGGTGTGCAGTTCCCACCACTGGGCGATAATCCAGGCAAGGATCAACAGCAATCCGCCAAAGAGCATCTGGGCTGCGCGGGTTCCGCGGAACAGCAAAAAGATGTAGTAGAGGATAATTGAAATCAAGAGGACGTCAAGGATGTCCGCCATACGGACATCGATGATGTCGAACAGTTTAAACAGAACCATTCATGGCCTCCAGATAGAGCATGGATTCCTTGGCTTCCTTTACATCGTGGACGCGGATGATACTTGCACCGCCCAGGGCTGCCACAATGCCTGCAGTAACGGTGGGGATCAGTCGGTCGCTGGTTTCGAGCCCCGCCATCTTGCCGATGTAGGATTTGCGGGAGGTGCCGATCAGAACGGGGTAGCCGTCTTCCAGCATGTCTTCCACGGACTTCATCAGGTCAATGTTGTCCTGTACCGTTTTGCCGAATCCGATGCCCGGATCCAGACAGATTTTCTGAGGTTCGACGCCCAAGTCCAGAAGGAGCTTTGCCTGGGCCAGCAGTTCTTCGCGGACTTCCTGTACCACGTTCTCGTAGGGCTTGAAGTCCTGCTGCATGGTTCCGAAGTTTCCGCGCATGTGGTTCAGCACCACACTGGCTCCAGTCTTTGCAACGACTGCAGGCATGTCCTTGTCCATGGCGCAGGCGCTGATGTCGTTGATGATGTGGGCGCCAAGATTCATGGTCTCCTGGGCGACCTTGGACTTCACCGTATCGACGGACATGTAGAAGGTGGGGGCGTCGCTGTTTTTAGCGAACTTGGCCAGACGTTCTACCAGCGGGCAGACTCGGTCCAGTTCTTCCTGTACGCTTACGGGAGCGCTTCCCGGACGGCTGCTTTCGCCACCGATGTCCAGAATGACAGCCCCTTCCTGGAGCAACTTCATGGAATGCTGGAAGGCGGCGTCTAGAGTGTTATGCTGTCCTCCGTCAAAGAAACTATCCGGCGTTACGTTGACGATTCCCATAATGAGAGGGGTGGGCTGGCAGGAGAGAACCTGGTCGCCGATTTTCCAAGGTAAGGCGCGGGACTTGCTAAGAACGGACTTGAACATAAATGCTTCTAGGGGTCGATAGGTGTGAGGTTGAGTTTTTAGTTTTCTTCTTTTGCTTCGGCAGTTGCACTGGCTGTGGTTTCAGCGGAGGCTTCGGCTGCTTCGGCTGGAGCTTCAGCGGACTGGGAGCTGCTGTCGCTGGCGGTTTCGGAACCGGTAGCCGGGGCAGGCTTCACTGCTTCAACGGGAGCGTCACTTGCGGGAGCAACAGGAGGCTGTGCACCGGGGTCGGGAGGCGGAGTGTCTTCGGCCTTCTTCTTGGCAGCCATTTCTTCCATGGCCTTGTACTGGCGGCTCTTCTTGGTGCCTTCCAGCTTTTCGCCCGCCATGACGCGGTCGATTTCTTCGCGGTCCAGAACTTCGAATTCGAAGAGGGCTTCGGCCAGGTCGATCAGCTTGTCCTTGTTTTCTTCAATCAGCTTCTTGGCTTCTGCATCCAGACGCTTGATCAGTCCGTTAACAGCCTGGTCGATCTTCTGGGCCATCATTTCGGACATTTCCTTAGGCTTGCTGATTTCGCGACCCAGGAACACTTCGCCATCGGCGCGGCTATAGCAAACAGGACCGATTTCATCGTCGAAGCCCCATTCGGTCACCATCTTGCGGGCCAGTTCCGTGGCGCGCTGGATATCGTTGGAGGCGCCGGTGCTCTGATGGTTGAAGAATACCAGTTCTGCCAGACGGCCGGACATCATGATCATGATGCGTTCTTCGGCGTATTCGCGGCTGTAAGAAACCTGGTCTCGTTCCGGCAGGCTCATGGTTACGCCAAGGGCGCGACCGCGGGGGATAATGGTAATCTTGTGCAGCGGGTCGGAATGCTTGCACAGCAAGGTCATAAGGGCGTGGCCTGCTTCGTGGTAGGCGGTATGGCGCTTTTCCTCGTCGGTCATGAGGAGGGTTCTGCGTTCCGCACCCATAGAAAGCTTGTCGCGGGCTTCCTCGAAGTCCAGCATGGTCACCTTCTTGTTGTTGAAGCGGGCGGCCATCAAGGCGGCTTCGTTCACCAGGTTTTCCAGGTCTGCACCGGCAAGTCCCGGAGTGCCCTTTGCAACAGCCTTGATATCCACATCGTCTGCCAGAGGAACCTTGCGCTTCTTCAGGTGGACGCGGAGGATTTCTTCACGGCCCTTCAGGTCGGGCAGTCCCACCACAATCTGACGGTCAAAACGACCCGGACGGAGCAAGGCCTTGTCCAGAACATCGGGGCGGTTGGTGGCTGCAATGAGGATCACGCCTTCGTTGGCGGTAAAGCCATCCATTTCCACCAGCAACTGGTTCAAGGTCTGTTCGCGTTCGTCGTGTCCGCCACCAAGGCCTGCACCACGCTGACGACCGACGGCATCAATTTCATCGATGAACAAAATACAGGGAGCATTCTTCTTTCCGTTTTCAAAAAGATCACGGACTCGGCTAGCACCCACGCCCACGAACATTTCCACGAAGTCGGAACCACTCATGCTAAAGAAGGGGACTCCAGCTTCGCCGGCAACGGCGCGGGCCAGCAAAGTCTTACCGGTACCCGGAGGGCCTACCAACAATGCACCCTTGGGGATACGTCCACCAAGTGCGTCAAACTTTTTGGGATCCTTAAGGAATTCTACAAGTTCCTGCAAGTCCTGCTTGGCTTCGTCACAGCCTGCGACGTCGGTAAACAAGGTCTTCTTCTTTACGTCCAGCTGGCGGGCCTGGCTCTTGCCGAAGGCGAAGGGGTTCTTGCCGCCACCGCCCATCTGACGGCTCATCATAAAGTAGAAGAACACAATCAGGAGGATTGCCGGCATGAATGCCACCAGGGTATCCATCCAGGAGGATTCTTCGTGGATGACCTTGACCTTGACTCCCTTGAAAACTTCCCAGGCGGTAATCTGCTCGTTGGTGACGTCCAGCATGTGGCTGACGAAATGCTTGGTCTTGCCAGTATCTTCGTTCTTGGCGAAGCGGGCGATCACGCTCTGACTCTTTTTCGCGGCGGCCTGCTCTTCGGCAGTCATTTCGCGGGCGCCTTCAATGATGATGCCATCCTTGGTCTTCTGCAGGCTCAGTTCCGTAATGACCTTGGTGGAATCTCCCATCATGGCCAGGAATTCCGTGCGGGTCATGTTGGCTTCTTCATTTTTCCCTGCCAGGGGGAACATAATGAATAACAACAGGATCATCACGATAAGGATGATAAAGTTCTTGTTCTTGTATGGGGGCGTGGGCTTTCCACTTTTGCCGGGGCGTTGACTCATACTTTCCCTTTAGAATAGTTCAAAAAATTTCGTACACCGACAAAATACAAATTATTAAATGTCTGCTGAGGCCTTCTTCTCGCAAATTCTGATAATATTGCGTTTTTTCTCGATGAATCGGGTGCGGTAAGAGAGGTTCCTGATGTCGTTGAGCAGGGCCTTGCCCTTGAAGGTTCCTACGGGGAATCGGTAGCCTTGACGATCCAGCCATAAACGGAAAATTTCGTCCATGCCGTTCTTTAGGGAAATCTTTCCTTTTTTGGTGTCGAGGGTAAGGCCGTCATCCCTTGAAATGACAAGCGGTAGGAATAGCTTGTCTGCAATAGTCAAGATCCTTTCGTAGGCGGAGACAGTTTTTGACGCAATCCGGACCAGCTGACTTGTGGCCCCGGGATGCAATTTTTCTAGGGTGGGGAGTGCTTCGTGCCGAATCTGGTTGCGGGTGAACTTTACGTCGGAATTGCTTTCGTCTTCGCACCAGTCCAGATTATTATCGCGGGCGTATTCCTGCAGTTCCTTGCGGGAAACGTCAAGAAAGGGGCGGTAAAGGAAAACCGCTTCATGGGGGAGGTCCGTGTCGGTTGCTAGCAGGCGAACGCTCTGGATGCCCTGCAATCCTGCCAGGCTTACTCCGCGACGTAACCTGAGGTACACGGTTTCCGCCTGGTCTCCGGCGTGGTGGGCGGTAACGATGGCGTCGGCGCGGTTCTCGTGGGCGAATTTCCGCAATGCATCATAGCGGGCATCCCGTGCGTTATTTTCTAACGAACCCTCTGCGGCTTTTAACGCTACTCCATCCAACGTTCCTAAAAAAAATGGGCTCTGTTTTTGTGCGGCAAAAACCTTAACAAATTCAGCATCCCGATCTGCCGTTCCTTCTCGCAGCCCATGATGCACATGGGCGATGCCTAACCACTCGATTCCCAGGGCTTCCTTGTGAACTACGAAAAAATGGGCCAGACAAATAGAGTCTAACCCACCGGAAACCGCCAACAAAAGACGCTTCCAGCCGTTTTGCTTGATTTTATTTCTAGTGGATTCAAGGAATGATGGGGGGGGATTGCTCAAAACAAAAAACCTTTATCCTCTATCCTTTATACTCTCCGCTATTTTTCGCAGACCTTGAAGAAGCAGCTGCGGGCGCCTGTGTGGCAAGCCACTTGCGGCCCCTGCATGCGGACCTTGAACAGCAAGGCGTCGCTGTCGCAGTCGGTGGCCCATTCCACGACGGTCATGACGTTTCCGCTGGTGTCGCCCTTGTGCCAGTATTCCTTGCGGCTACGGCTCCAGAATACCATTTCGCCACATTCCTGGGTTCGGCGGAGGGCTTCCTCGTTCATCCATGCCATCATGAGAACATCACCCTTGTCTGCATCCTGAACGATAGCGGGGGCCAGCATCACTCCGTCTACTTCCACTTCGAACTTCACTTCTTTCATGATATCTTCAAATTTCATTTTGAATCCTTTTTTTTTGGATTCTTCGCTTCGATGCTTTTGCATCTTCGCTCAGAATGACGTTTGCTATTAACCGCGGACTTGGCCTTCGCCACGGAGCACCCACTTGTAGGTGCAGAGGCTTTCAACGCCCATGGGGCCACGGGCATGGAGCTTGTCGGTGGAAATGCCCACTTCGGCGCCAAGGCCGTATTCGCCGCCGTCTGCAAAACGGGTGCTGGCGTTCACCATGACGCTGCTGGAATCCACGTTGGCCACAAAGTAATCCTGTGCGGCGGCGTCTTCGGAAACAATGGCTTCCGTATGGCGGCTGCTGTACTTTTCGATATGGTCGGCGGCTTCTTCTACGTTTTCCACGAACTTCACGCTGGCCTTCAATGCCAGATATTCGGTGTGGTAGTTGGCTTCATCGCCGATGTCGGTGACGTTGGTGATGCCTTCCAGACGCTTCTGGGCGTCGGCGTTACCGAACAGTTCTACGCCGCGGCTGGTGAGGGCTTCCACAAGACGCTTCACGTCGGAGGAGGGGAGGGCCTTGTCAAACAGGACGCATTCCATGGCGTTGCATACGCCGGTGCGCTGAGTCTTGGCGTTGATCAGGATGTTCTCTGCCTTTGCGATGTCGGCGGACTTGTCCACATAAACGTGGCAGATACCGTTAAAGTGCTTGATGACAGGAATCTTGCTCTGGTCCACAACGGCGCGGATCAGGCGTTCGCCACCGCGGGGAATCACCAGGTCTATGCAGTCGTTGCGCAGCAGCAGCATGCTGACCAAGTCGTGGCTGGATTCCGTTACCAGCTGGACGGCATCTTCGTCAACGCCATTTTCGGTGAGGGCCTTGCGGAAGATATCTGCCAGACACTTAGCGCTGTTGATGGATTCCTTGCCGCCACGGAGAATCACGGCGTTTCCCGCCTTAAAGCAGAGGCATGCCCCGTCGATGGTCACGTTGGGGCGGCTTTCGAAAATAAAGAACACGGAGCCGATAGGCACTGCCACGCGGCTGATCTTGATTCCGTTCTTCAGTTCGCGGGCTTCCAGAACCTTGTTCAGCGGGTCAGCGAAGGCGGCGATTTCTTTGGCACCCTTGGCCATGGATTCGATGCGGGCGTCATTCAAAGTCAGACGGTCCAGCATGGAGTCGCTAATCTTACCCTGGGCGGCGTCGGTGTCCAGCTTGTTTGCGGCGAGAATTTCCGGCTTGCTTGCGCGGAGCAGTTCGGCCACGCGGGCCAGAACCTTACTGCGGGTCTCTGCGCTGAGGGTGCGGATTTTCTTGCTTGCCTTGCGGGCGTTTTGGGCCAGAAGGTCGGAATATTTCTCTAAATCGACAGTGTTCATGCTGTAAATATAGCTATCGCGACGGACATCGTCCAAGTTGGAATATTCTTCACTTGGAATTTTGGGAAAACTGCTTGCTTTTTGTAGTAAAAAAGTATACTTTGAAATCAATACAGGTTTGTTTTTACTCGCGACATTAATGGGTAGTCGCCAGGGTATCGGACTTGGGTGTTTAGACTCGGTGCTTGCCTTCTCTCTCATAAGGCACCGAGTCTTTTTTATTTATAGGTAAGCGGGTCGGTCCCGCTAATTTTATATAAAATAAAAGACCGCGGAGTGTATCCGCGGCCTTTTAGCTTTAACCTGTTTGCTTTTCGCTATTACAGCAGTTCCACGATCTTGGTGAACAGTGCGTCGGCGAGGGCGTTGGTTTCAAGACCTTCGAAGACGTTGAACTGGTTGAACATGATCTTACCCTTACCGAAGGGGTAGAGCTGCAGGTCGCAACCGGTCTTCACTTCGCCTTCCTTCAGGGAGACGGAACGTGCGAACACCTGTGCGCCGGGCAGTTCGTTCAGGGAAATGCTGGGCATAACCGCTGCGGCGTTGTGGTCCAGAACTGCGGTTTCTCCAAATACGGATGCCAGGGCGGAACCCTTGGGCAGGTAGTGGAGGCTCATTTCGTTGGCACCGGTGCTCCAGTGAGATTCAATGTTGCTGTCGAAATGGTGGCTCTGGTTCAGGAAGTCGATGTCGTCCTGGGTCATGTCAGAAAGCAGCAAGGTCTTGCCGCCGTTCTTGACCACGTCGATTAGCTTGTCCAGAATTTCATCGGGCCAGGAGCTGAGGTTTGCGGTAAAGATGATGGGTTCCTTGCCGGAGAGTGCGGCCAGAGCGTCGCTGGATTCTTCGCTTTCGTCCAGGAAGCAGACCTTCTTCATGGCGGAACGTACGTCGGCCTGGTCGATAACGATCAAGTCTTCTGTAGACGTATGGATGGTGTTGCCGTTGTCCAGCAGGGTAATCTGCAGCTGGTACTTGCCCTCATTGCGGGGGGCCATCATGGTGCAGATGCCCAGCTGAGTCAAGCTGGTCTTGCCGGCCGGTTCTTCCGGTTCCATAGTCTGGCTAGAAATTTCCTTGCCCTTGGCGTCCAGCAGCTTGACTTCTACAGAAACTTCTTCGAGACGCTTGTTGTTCAGGAGGGTAATCTGGAAGCTGATTTCGCTCTGGGGGGCGACCACGTGTTCCAGTTCGCTGACAAGAGCGCGGCTGGGGGTGGTGATTTCCTTGGTGAAATCTTCGAAGCCCTTGCTTACGCGGTTTTCGTCATTGATACCGCAGAAGTCGGTGCTGCAGTCTGCCCACTGATCCAGGAAGAAACCGGAAATCTGGGGGTTGCTCTGGAAGGCGCTGACCTGGTCCAGCTTGCTCTTGAGGCCAATGCCGTTTACGTCGCTGCAGAAGTCCCTGTAAGACTTCCATACAGAAAGGTCGCTTTCCACAAAGTTTTCGATGGACTTGACGAAAGTCTTGACGGCCTTCTGGTTCTTGGTGCAACGGGGACCCTTGATGGTGGTTGCATCCTTGGGAAGAAGGGTGTGGTTCTTCAGGGTCACCAGCATCTTGTTGGAGATATCCTGTGCTACGTTTTCTTCTTCGTCCTGGAAGTGAGCGTCGCCAAGACCTGCATCCGGAACCATCAGCTCTTCGTTGTCGCGGTCGAAGCTGTGGGCCAGGTAGTGGGTGTAGGTGGCGCTGGGGCTCATGCGGGGGTTCACGCGGAGCGTTGCGTAAGCAGAAATGCGGTCTACGGTAACGGGCAGGAGCTTGCCGGTATCCTTGCGGAAGTTGCCTTCGTTATCCAGGTAGATACTGTTCAGGTTGCTGATTACCGGGCGGGTCATGTCTACGGGGCCGATGGCGTTCAGCATCTTGTTGCCGTTCTGCAGCAGGAAGGTGCCGTTTTCGGAACCCAGGACCCACACACCGATACAGGGGTGGTTGTGCTGTTCCTTGATCAGGTCGTTAATCAGCTTCTTGGCGATTTCCAGACCCTGGGGGGTGGAACGCATGGTGTGGATGGGGAATTCCTGGAAGACGATCAAACCGATCTTGTCGCAGATGTTCAGGGCTGCCTCGGTCAGAGGTGCGCCGCAAGAACGGATGGCGTTGAAGCCTGCTTCCTTGACGGCCATCAGGTCCTTTTCCAACTTGGGGTTGTTGTCGGTCCAGAGACCGCCTTCGCTCCACTGCTGGTTGTAGCTGACGCCCTGGATCTTGAGAATCTGGTCGTTCAGGTAATAGTCGCCCTTAAGGCAGTCGAACTTGCGGAAGCCGAAGGTGCGGACGACGGGGAAGGCATATTCGGGACGCTTGATTTCCTTGCCGTCCTTTTCCTTAGCGGCCTTGATTTCCATCTGGAATTCGATGGCGAAAACGTTGGGGTGGTCGGGGCTCCACTGGAACTTGTCTCTCTTCAGTTCCTTCACTTCGAACACGTAGCGCTGGGTGGCGTTTTCCTTGTCCAGCTTGATGTTATTGATGAAGTGTTCGTAGACTTCGCCTGCCGGATTCTTCATGAGAACGCGGAGACGGGTCTGGAAGCCACGGGGGTTGTTGAAGCTGACTTCGCAGGCGATGCGGTCCTGGTCCAGGTCCGGTTCCACGTGAACGTCAGAAATGAAGGCTGCAGTACCGAGAACCAGGCTTACATCGCCATAGATACCGCCAAAGGGGTACTGGTTCCAGGGGAGGCCGACGGGCATTTCGCTAGGATGGGCAAAACGGTCGTCTGCGCCTTCCTTGGATTCGCGGCCGAAGTCGATACGGCTGTTGGCGGCGCCCATGTTGGCAACGCGTACGCAGAGCACGTTTTCTTCGCCGATCTTCAGGGCCTTCTGGGTTTCAAATTCGAAAGGAGTGTAGGCGCCGAAGTGGGTGCCCAGCAACTTGCCGTTCAGCCAGACAGTTGCATGAGTTGCGATACGGTCGAAATGCAGGAAAATACGCTTGGTCACCTGCTTTTCATCTTCGATGGTGAAACGTTTGAAATAGTAAGCGCAGTCCTGGGACATCAAAAACTTGTCGAATGCGCGTTCCCAGACGTGGGGAACCTGGACAGTTTCAGTGTTTGCCGGATAAGTTGCGTACCAGCGGTTGGAAATACCGGTGTCTTCGGTATCCCAGAGCATCTGCCAGTCGCCATTTAGACTCATTATCTTACTCATTTGAGGGTCCTTTATAGTTATACGGGGGCAAAGTTAGGAAAATAATGGGCGGCGAACAACGATTGTTAGGCGAAGGAGGGGCTAAAAAGGGGGAATTTTCGGGATGGTACCGCAAATTTTTAAAAATATGTTCATTTTCTGTGGATAAACCCTTTAATTTTTTTGACGGCGTTGCTAAATTTGTGGTCCCAATAGCAACTTAAAAAGGATTACAAAATGTATTCTATTGTTGAAACAGGTGGTTTCCAGTATAAAGTCGAACTCGGCAAGACCTACAAGGTTCCGACCCTCGACGCAGCTGTTGGTTCCGAACTGGAGCTCAAGTCCGTTCTTCTTTTCGCAGGAAAAGAAGTGCAAATCGGCACCCCTGTCCTGAATGATGCTTCCGTCAAGGTTGAAGTTCTCGACCACGGCAAATACGATACCATTATCGTGTTCAAGAAGAAGCGTCGTACTCGTTACGAACGTCGTAACGGTCATCGTCAGGGCTATACCGAGGTGCTCGTAACGGAAATTCGCTCCGGCGCAGAATCCGCAACTGTTGAACCTCAAGTTATTACCCGCAACCGCGCTCGCGTGGCTGCCCTTGCTAAGCAGAAGGCTCAGAACAAGCCCCTCACTCGCAAGGAAAAGATCGCTCAGGGTCTCCCGAAGCCTGCTAAGGTCAAGAAGAACTCTCTGCGTAAGGCTAAGGAGGCTTAATCCATGGCACATAAGAAAGGTCAAGGTTCTGTTCGTAACGGTCGCGACTCTAACGCCAAGTATCTTGGTGTCAAGAAGTATGCTGGTGAAGTTGTCAAGGCTGGCAACATCATCGTCCGTCAGCGCGGTTCTCACTTCCACAACGGCAAGAATGTCGGCATGGGCAAGGATTTCACCTTGTTCTCCCTCATTGATGGCGTCGTGAAGTTCGAATACGTCGATGCAAAGCGTCAGAAGGTTTCCGTTTACGCTGAAGAAAACTAATTAAGACGCAAGGGAAACCCGAAGGTTTCCCTTGGAGCCTTTCCTAGAATCTTTGAGTAAACAAGCTAAAATGCTTTTGAGTAAGGTCATCCGCAAGGGTGGCCTTATTTTTTTTGCTAATTTTTCTTCTATGGTCAAGAGATTTTTGTCTTTTTCTGTTTTTGTGTTGCTGGTTGCTTGTTTGGGCTCCGTTTTTGTCGCTTGCTCCGATGATGATAGCGAGGTTGAATACCTTTTTAACAGGGAAGTTTCCGAACTGACTGTCCTTAGGGAGTGCGCCTCTTCTGCCGACAGCGGGGCTTTCTGCTATCAGGTCCGTTATCAATATCCCATCGACAAGGATGATCTTTCCAAGATTTACCTGTGGTTCGATTCTACGGTTGTGAAGGACTCCACCAGGTCTGTGGGGAGCAAGGAGCTGGACAGGGCCGATACCGTTATCGAGTATAAGAAGACCAAGGCTCTCTACGATACGGTGGATCTTACCGGAAGCGACATTCTGGAAAGTGTCAGGGAATCGAAGCGCGAAAGCCTGATGGTGGCCATCTATTGCGAGTATACCAGCGGCGGTCCCGGTTCGGTACAGCATGTGTATATTCATTTCCGGGATGATATCGCCCCTCTGTTTTCTGTGCTGGACCGTCCTGAATCGAAGTGGACTACGGGCGCGGAATTTAAGTGGACCCGACCCACAGACCAGACGGACTATTACGACCCCAACGACTTGAGCGGCGTGATTGCCGGCTACAACATTATCATCTATGCCGAAAACCAGGATGAAGATCTTTCCAAGATCAAGGTGACGGTCAAGTCTCCTGATGGCGTTGATTCTACCGGCAAGGAAATCTACAAGCGTAATGCCCATTTCTTCTCCAATGGTGATTCCCTGTGGGAAGAATCTGTGGAAGTTCGAAAGTCCAACAAGAACCGTCTTCACCTCTTGATCAAGGATGGCAAGGGGTATAATGCAGACGAACCCGATTCGAATATTTTCAGTTTGGTGATTGAAGGCCTGAAAGCCGAAAGCAAGTACAAGATTGCGTCTACCGCCTTTGATGCCAACGCCCAGTATGCGGGTAACGATTACATGTCCGAAAGTTCCTGGCATGACTTCTCGACCACCGATTCCATTGCTCCCTTGATGCCTACAAAAATCTTTACTCTCAAGGATACCCTGTTCCCCAACATGGCCCGCCTTGATAGCAATAACCGCCTGCGTATTTTCTGGAGCCGTAGTGTAGACCCGCTGAAGGAAGATCATAATATCGATGTGGATTCAGTCCTGACCTTGCCCAAGGACTGCCTGATGTTGCTGTGCTACGATACCGTTGAAACCTACGAAATTGAAACCTTCAACAAGAGTGCCAACAAGTGGGAAAGGCATGAATGCCCGGATGACACCTGCCAGTACAACAAGCTTTACCAGATAGACGGTGACAGCGTGCAGATCGTGGCTGACGAAGTAAGCGCCAAGGGCGTTTCCGCATTCGTTACCGATACGATCCGCTGGGTGTCTCCCGGCGATACGTTGATCCTGCGAATCCGTGCTGTGGACAGGTCTGGCTACAGTTCCATCGCCCTTGTCGATACAGTTGTGGTCTCTCCGGGAGAACTGGCTAGCCAGGTGGAATGCCCCGAGGGCTTTATTGCGGTGAAGGCTTCCGACACTACCGGCGTCTTCTGCATGGAACGTTATGAACACCGTAACGATTCCGGCGAATTCATGGTGAACGTCCTGCATTCCGAAGCGTTGGAGACTTGTAACTCGATTTCTGCAAGCGGGTTTACGGTGAGCCTGTGCAAGGAACGCGACTGGGAACTGGTTTGCCTTTCTGGTGGGTCGTTATCTTACGGCGTTGTGGAAGATGCTTCCGATGGAGTCGTGGATTACCTCTATTCCTATTGCAATGTGGCGACCAACGATTCCTTGTCTGCGGCATCTATTGCTACGCGCAGTTCTAGATGCGTGAATCCCATGGGCGTGTTCGACCTTCCTGGCCAGTATCAGGAATGGGTGCTGGGCCGCTCCGAAGATACCTCTGTCGTGGTTCGTGGTAGCAGCTATAAGAAGATGGGTGGCGTCGACCTGGAATCCCAGGCCCTGTGTACCAACCGCAGCTTCCCCTACTATACCCGCCCTGAATATACGACGGATTCCGTGTTCCTTTATCGCGAAGGTACTCGAGTGGATACGGTGTATACGGCTGACACTTCTAGGACGCTGTACAAGATTCTGACCAAGAAGGACTTCAAGGATTCCTTGCAGTTCTTTGATGTTCAGGATTCCAACGGCAATTCCGTGGGTGTGGACTATGCTCCCTATGGCGAGTACAAGAAAGGCGGCGAGAAGTGGCTGGAGACTTTGGGTGGCAGTCTGAAGTATGTCCCTGACCATATCGAGGTGGTATTCCTGACGGGGAAGAAGACCATGTATCGCGAAGCTTCGGCTTTCTATAAGTCTTCGTCGATTGGTTTCCGTTGCTGTGCCTACCCCGAGTAAGCCGTAGGCCGGATAATTCATTGGATTTCTATGGAAAACGTTTCTGAATTTTTGAAAGTGGCCGAAGAACTTGCCCGCAAGGCGGGGGAGGTCTGTCTGGAGCTGCAGAACAATCTGGGCGACGTCAAGTACAAGTCGGCCAAGGACGTGGTGACTATTGCCGATGTCACTAGCGAAAAGCTTATTGTGGAAGGCCTCCGTGCCGCATTCCCCACCCATTCTATCCGTACCGAGGAAGCGGGTGTTATTGAAGGTTCCGATTCGCGTTACCGCTGGATTATCGACCCGGTAGACGGAACCGTGAACTTTAGCCGCGGGATCCCCCTGTGGGGTATTTCCATTGCGCTCCACTTTGAGGGTGAGCCTCTTGTGGCCTGCGTCAACCTGCCCAAGCTGGGCGAGATGTTCACCGCTATCAAGGGCCAGGGAACTTTCATGAACGGCAAGCCCGTGCATGTGAGCCGCGAAGACAATCCCACTCATGCCATCGTTAGCAACGGCGACTTCAACGTGGGCGATCCTCAGAAGATTAATGCCCAGAATTCCAAGAACTTTGCGGCGGAGGCGGTTGCCTTTGAACGTGTGAAGTGTCTCGGTTCTGCGGTTATCGAAGGTTGCTTTACCGCTTGCGGCCGCCTGGATTGCTTCGTGATGACCATGAGCTATCCCTGGGATATTGCCGCTATCGCCCTTCTTGTGGAAGAGGCCGGTGGCCGTTCTACCCATATCGACGGTTCCGAAATGCAGTTCGTGGATGCGGAACAGGTTGTTTTCAGCAACGGTCTGCTTCACGAAGTACTTGTTCAGACGGTCAAGTAAAGTTAGACGGACTGAGTCCGATTTTTTCCAAAAATTGTAATGAAGAGCCCTCGAAAGGGGGCTCTTTTTGTCTGTTTAAGGGGGTTGGGATGACGTTTTTCGCAAAACAAAGTGTAAAACTATGTTTACAAACTGAAGTGAAAATGACGAACTTACAAAAATGTAGGCTTTTGTAAGTATGACCCTTTAAATTTAATCAAAAAACGCAATTGTAAAATCTGCTGAAAAACTAACTTACAAAAATGTAGGAAATGAACGTTTTTTGTACAATACCACTTGTTTTTTTTCATTATTTGTTATTTTTATTTCCGTAACAGAAATACCACTCGATGGTACAAAGTTTTATCTAAACAACAACTCTCATTGGAGATAATATTATGGCAATCCAGAATGCTTACCTCAAGTCCGTCTATGAAAAGGTCGTCGCTCGCGATCCGGACCAGGCTCTCTTCCACCAGGCTGTTCGTGAATTCCTCGAATCCCTGGACCCCGTTCTCGCTCAGGACAAGTCCTGGGAAACCAACGGCGTGATCGACCGCCTCGTCGAACCGGAACGCGTTATCACTTTCCGCGTACCTTGGCTGGATGACAAGGGCAACGTTCAGGTTAACCGCGGTTACCGCGTTCAGTTCAACTCCGCTATCGGTCCTTACAAGGGCGGTCTCCGTCTCCGTGGCGAAGTGACTCTCTCCATGCTGAAGTTCCTCGGCTTCGAACAGATCTTCAAGAACTCCCTGACTACTCTCCCCATGGGTGGTGGCAAGGGTGGTTCCGACTTCGAACCCAAGGGCAAGTCTGATAACGAAGTGATGCGCTTCTGCCAGTCTTTCATGACTGAACTCTGCAAGCACATCGGCGCTGACACCGACGTTCCGGCTGGTGACCAGGGTACTGGCGCTCGCGAAATCGGTTACATGTTCGGTCAGTACAAGCGTATCCGCAACGAATTCGTTGGCGTTCTCACTGGTAAGGGTCTCTCCTACGGTGGTTCTCTCGCTCGTACCGAAGCTACCGGTTACGGCCTCTGCTACTTCACCCGCGAAATGCTGAAGGATCTCGCCAACACCTCTTTCGCTGGCAAGACTGTTGTTATTTCCGGTTCCGGTAACGTTGCTATCTACGCTACCCAGAAGGCTCAGGAACTCGGTGCAAAGGTTGTTACCGTTTCTGACTCCAACGGCTACATCTATGACCCGAACGGCATCAAGGTTGAAGTTGTTCAGCAGATCAAGGAAGTTGAACGCGGTCGTATCTCCGAATACGCAAAGCGCGTTCCGGGTTCTGAATACCACGAAGGTTCTAAGGGCGTTTGGACTGTCAAGTGCGACATCGCTCTCCCGTGCGCAACTCAGAACGAAATCGACGAAGAATCCGCAAAGGCTCTTATCGCTAACGGCGTGATGGCTGTTGCTGAAGGTGCTAACATGCCTTCTACTCCGGAAGCAATCGAAGCCTTCCTCAAGGCTGGCGTTCTGTTTGGACCTGCTAAGGCTGCAAACGCTGGTGGCGTTGCTACCTCCGGTCTCGAAATGTCTCAGAACTCCGAACGTCTCTCCTGGACCTTCGCTGAAGTCGACGCTAAGCTCGATGGCATCATGACCTCCATCTACCAGGCTGCTTCTTCCGCTGCTGCAAAGTACGGCGACAAGAAGAACCTCGTTATGGGTGCAAACATCGCTGGCTTCCTCAAGGTTGCTGACGCTATGAAGTGGCAGGGCGCTTGCTAAACAAGACCGCTCGCGCAAATCGCGGGTAATGAACCTCCGATAGCGCTCGCTCTCACAAAAAGGACTGGTCGAAAAAGACTAGTCCTTTTTGCTCACGTCAAGACCGCTCGCGCAAATCGCAGGTAAAGAACCTCCGATAGCGCTCGTTCTCACAAAAGGGACTAGTCGAAAAAGACTAGTCCTTTTTGCTCACGTCAAGACCGCTCGCGCAAATCGCAGGTAAAGAACCTCCGATAGCGCTCGCTCTCACAAAAAGGACTAGTCGAAAAGACTAGTCCTTTTTGCATTTCGGAGGTGTGTACAAGAGAAAACAACTTTTTCATCTTAGTTGATTTCCTGTATTCCGAATTGGAATAGATTATGGGTGTACATAAGAAAGAGGTTGGTATGAACATTTCAAAATATCTCGAATCCAAGATGAAGTTTTGCATGACCGGTATGGTTGCAGGTCTTCTGGCATTCGGCCTGTCAGCTTGCTCTGACGATTCTTCTTCTTCTGCATCTTCCGAAGACGATGTGGTGGTTTCTTCTGATTCCAAGGATGAAGACAAGGATGAGTCTTCTTCTAGCGTCAAGGATTCTACGGATGAGGAAGTTTCTTCTTCGAGCATCGTTTACGAAGTGAAGGCCCGCGCAAATCAGCTGGTCAAGGACATGGGCGCAGGTATTAACCTGGGCAACGTTTTCGAAGCTCCCAATACGAACTTCAAGGGGTTTGACGATTCCCAGTTCAAGAGCAACTGGAGCGAAACGATCAAGCCCAAGGATTTCAAGGCCTTGGCCGATTCCGGTTTCAAGAACATCCGTATTCCTGTAAGTTGGGAAGAACATGTGACTGGCGAAGGCGCAGAATGCGTCGTAGATGAAGATTGGATGAAGCAGGTCTTCTGGGCTGTAGACCATACGATCAAGAATGGTATGATCGCTGTAATCAACACCCACCATTGGGATGCCATGTACGAGAATCCTGACGAGGAAACTCCTTGCCTCTTGAGCGTGTACAAGCAGATGATGGCTAACGTGATCAAGTATTCTCCCGACTCCCTGGTCGTGGAAACCTTGAACGAACCTCGCGGCAAGCTGACCAACGATAAGTGGAACAGTGTCGTGGCTTCCATTATCAATGTGGTTCGCGAAGCTGATCCTGCCCGAGTTATCATGGTGGGTACCTACAACTACAATTCCTACAACTCCGCAGCCGCTCTTTCTCTGCCTGCCGGCGTTGAAAATATCATCGTGACCTTCCATTACTACGATCCGTTTAACTTCACTCACCAGGGTGCAGACTTTGTGGATCCCAAGTACGAAACGGGTACCGAATGGCGTGCCACTCCGGGTCAGAAGAGAGCTGTAAGGACAGCTTTCAGCAAGATCAAGGACTGGTCTGACAAGCATGATATTCCTGTATACCTGGGTGAATTTGGCGCCTATGAAGCCGCCGACTCTGTCTCTCGCGAAACCTGGACTTCCTACATCTCCTACCTGGCCCACTCCCTTGGCTTCGCAACTGCCTACTGGGAATTCAGCTCGGGCTTCGGCGTGTATGACGAAAACAAGGACGAATGGCGTAGTTACCTGATGCGTGCCTTGCTGCAGCCCACCATGACTTTCGATGACGCTGTCTATCCGGATCTGGATACTCTGGGTTATGTGCTGCTGGACGACTTTGACGGTTTCGACGGCGATTCCATTCATGTTAGCGCTCTCGCCGCTAAGGTTGCCAAGTCCAAGGGCGACGAACTTTCCGATGCCCCCAGCTGGTATGCCTACTGCATTCCCACCAGCAATATGACCATTGAATCTGGCGATACCATTATCACCGGAATCATGGTTGCCGATACCACCAATTCCTACGAAAAGACCAACTTCGAACAGATGATCACGAAGAATGGTCACGATGGTCGCGGTCTCTATGTGAAGATCCACCTGGAAGGCGATTCCTACCCGTGGGCTGGTTTCGGTACTCAGTTCGATAGCGATAACAAAAAGCGCTTCGACTTCAAGAATCTGAAGGCAATGACCTTCTGGGCAAAGGGTACCGGTTCCTTCAAGATCAACTGGAAGACTGATTACGCCGATACCTGCTGCGCCGATACCTGGGGTGCTTTCGGTACCGAAATCGACTTGACCGATGAATGGAAACAGTATACGGTCTGGTTCGACCAGTGGGTGGCAAGCGCATGGTCTGACTTGCAGATTAGCGGTGCCGAATGGCTGGACCACAACGACGACATTTTCAACCTTCAGTTTAGCAACGGCTCCTCTTACGGAGAAGTGGTTAACGAAGACCTGGAAATCTGGCTGGACGACATCCGCTTCTATGGCATGAGCGACAGCGATTTCGGAATAAAGAAATAGGTTCCTGGATTTCTCCCATAAAAAAGGTCCCTGAGCGATCAGGGGCCTTTGTCTTGTGGACTTATTGGCAATGCTATTGCTTTATTTCGTTAATTTGATTGGAGGTTATGTTATTATATTGGAGAATGAGGGTTTGTTATGAATTTATTTGTTGTATTTGTTCTTTTTTTGTGTTCCGTGGCTTTTGCCCATGTTGAAAAGATGCCTGACGTTCAGGATAATCGCGATGGACGTGTCTATAAGACGGTCCAGATTGGCGAACAGCGCTGGATGGCCGAGAATCTGCGTTATAACGTAAGAGGAAGCGTCTGCTACGAAAAGAAGGACTTCAATTGTGAAAAGTATGGCCGCCTTTATAACTGGGCCATGGCCATGATGCTGGTGGATTATTACAACTCCCATTCCATCCAGAAACTCGTGGGCAAGTACAAGAAGGGCAAGATCCACGACATTTGCCCCACGGGCTGGCACCTTCCTTCTAACAAGGAATGGAAAAAGCTGAAGTTCTTCGTGGCCAAGAAGGGCGTGAGCGACGGTGTGGCCTTGAGCCTCAAGTCTACCGAAAGTTGGGAAAAGGAATTGCGTATTCCTGGCGGAACCGATGAGTTTGGCTTTAATGCACTGCCCGGTGGTGAACGTGATTTTGAAGGCCGCTTTTTTGACCTGGGCCGTTCCGCTGTATTCTGGACTTCTACTGAATATGATGACGGCGGTGCGCGAAACTGGTGGATCTACTATGACTCCCGATCCATGGAAGGCAATTATGATACCAAGGAAACGGGTGCCTCTGTGCGTTGCGTAGAAGACCGCCTCTATGAAATTAAGGAACCGCCTCCTCCTGTGCCTAAGGTTGAACCCAAGGTGGTGGAAATTCAGGGACGCAAGACCCAGACCGTTCATATTGGTGATCAGGTGTGGATGGCTAACAATTTGGACGTGAAGGTTCCGGGTAGCTATTGCTATGCCAACAAGGAAGAAAATTGCCAGAAGTATGGACGTCTCTATACATGGGCCGGTGTGGTAAAGCTGGACCAGAAGTTCAATCAGTCTGTGGGTAAGGATTCTATTTCGAAGCGTAAGCCCAAGGGTATCTGCCCCAATGGCTGGCACGTCCCCACGTCTCTGGATTTTGCCCGACTGAACACCTACCTGAAGGATATCGACGAAGCTGTTGGCGTGGGTACCAACCTCCGTTCTAGAACTGGTTGGGACGAAAGTGAAGATGCGCTGATGGGCGAAAATGGATTTGGCTTTAATGGCGAAGCCTTTGGCGTGTGCAAGTACACCAAGCCTAAGGAAACTTGCGTCAGCGTTATCAAGGCCATTTTGCCTGGCCCCACCAAGACGTCTCCGGCCGATACCGTCTACGCCGATTCCTGCGTGGTGGATCCGACCTGGGTTCCGTCGCTGGCCTTTGAGGGTAACGGTACTTTGACTGGCTTCTGGAGCGGAACCGAAGTGGATTCCTTGAGGGCGGAAGTCCGCAAGCTGAGCTTTGACGATGACGACTTCATTCTGGATACGGCCCGCAAGGATGAGGCTTACTACCTGCGTTGCATTATGGATCCGCCTGACGATGACGAACTTTACGACAGCACCGCCTTTGTGGATAAGCGCGACGAAAACAAGTACAGGACCGTTGCCGTTGGAAGTACAATCTGGATGTCCGAAAACCTGAGGTTTGCCGCTCCGGGCAGCTACTGCTACGAAGACAAGGATTCTCGCTGCCGTTCCTATGGCAGACTTTACCCCTGGTCTGTGGCCATGCGCTTGCCTGCTGACTATGTGGACAATTCCATGTCTGGCGGAATCACCCAGGAACACCAGGGTATCTGCCCCGATGGCTGGCATATTCCCACCAACGAAGAATGGATTGAACTGGGGCAGTTTGCCTTGAGCAAGCGTAAGGGTGGCGTAGGAGCCGCCTTGAAGAACAGGGAATTCTGGGCCCGTGGTGGCGCTCCGATTTCTGCTGCATCTGGTTTTAACGCCTTGCCTTCGGGTAGCCGTATGTCTGACGGCGAATACATGGAGCTTGGATCCAGCACTTACTTCTGGACCGCTGCCGGTGGCGATGGCCTCGGTGCCGTCTACTGGTACTTAGTGAACAACAGGGATGACTTTACCAGTGCCGAAGATTTCGACAATGCAGCATTCTCCCTGAGGTGCGTCAAGAACAAGCTGACAAAGGCCGCTGCCCCTGCAGCAACCGCAGCTCCCTAATTGATGTTCTAGAAAAGGCTGAGCTGTTCGCCAGAGTTGGCGGGCTCGGCTTTTTTATTGTCTGAACTTTCTGCGGCGGCTCCATCGGCATTGGAATCGTTTGCAGAAATCTGTTCCAGCAGCCAGGCCTCGTCGTGGACGGGGATTCCCAATTCATTTGCCTTGGTAAGCTTGCTGCCTGCAGCTTCGCCTGCCAATACCCAGCTGGTCTTCTTGCTTACAGATCCGCTGACCTTGCCGCCATTCTCTTCGATAAGTTTGCGGGCCTCGTCGCGGTCCATGGTGGGCAATGTTCCTGTAATGACTGCGGTCTGCCCGGCAAACAGAGTCTTGATAACTCCCTTGAATTCGGTGGGGCAGCCCAGCTCCACCAGCTCGTCGATTTCGGCGGTGTACATGGGCTTGTGGAAAAATTCATATACGGAATTGGCGATGACTAGTCCGGCGTCCTGAACTTTTAGCAGTTCTTCCATGGGGGCGGTGCGGATGGCTTCTAGCGTGCGGAAATGCTTTGCGAAATTGCGGGCGCTGGTACGTCCGACGAAACGGATGCCGAGACCGTGGAGCAGATTTTCGAGGCTGCGTTCCTTGCTGGCCTGGATGGCGTCGAAGACGTTCTTGGCGCTCTTCTTGGCCATACGTTCCTGGCTTTCCAGGTCTTCTTGCGTAAGGCGGTACAGGTCGGGAATCCGTTTGATTTTCCCGGTGGCGATAAGACTTGCGATAAGACTGGGCCCCAGGTTTTCGATGTTCATGGCTTCGCGGCTAACGAAGTGTTCGAACAGACATTGTACCTGAGCCTGGCAGTGCAAGTTTTCACAGCGCAGAATCACTTCGCCTTCGATGCGGGTGAGGGGCGTGCCACATTCCGGGCAGTTGGCAGGGGCGGTAACGGGGAGGGCTCCTTCGGGGCGCAATTCCTTTTTGACGTCGGTAATCTTGGGGATGATTTCACCGCCCTTTTCTACACCGACGGTATCGCCAAAGTGGAGGTCCAGTCGAGCCACTTCGTCAAAGTTGTGGAGGGTGGCGCGCTTGACGGTTGTTCCTGCCAGACGGACTGGAGCCAGGTTGGCGACGGGGGTGACGGCACCGGTACGCCCTACCTGGAATTCTACAGAAAGCAGGGGAGTGTAGGCACGTTCCGCCTTGAACTTGTAGGCGATGGCCCAGCGGGGGCTCTTGCTGGTGGTACCCAATGCGCGCTGCTGGTTTAGATTGTTCAGCTTGACCACCATGCCGTCGATATCGAAGGGGAGGTTATCGCGGTCGGTGCCAATCACTTCTGAAATCTTCATGATTTCGTCGGCGGTGTTGGCGGTCCAGAACTGGTTGGTGTTAAAGCCCAACTTCCTGAGCTGTTCCAGGTTTTCTTGATGGGTGGCGTTGCCACTCTGGGGAATATGGTAGGCAAAGAAGCGCATGGGGCGGGTCTTGCATTCGCTGACGTTCTTCAGCTTCAAGGAACCGGAAACGGTGTTGCGGCAGTTCTGGAAAATCTTCTTGCCTTCAAGGATCAGCTGTTCGTTCAGGCGGTCAAAGGCCTCACGTTCCATATAGACTTCACCACGGACTTCGAATGTTCCCTGGGGAATTTCTGACGGATCCAGTTTCAACTTCTTGGCGTCAAAAAATTCAGGAATGTCGGCGATGGTCAAGGCGTTCAAGGTGACGTCATCGCCCTGGGCGCCGTCGCCGCGGGTAACGGCCTGCTTCAGGCGGCCATTTTCGTAAACCACACTAAGGCTGACGCCATCGATCTTTCGTTCACAAATCCACTTCGCGGTTCCTGCCTTGAGGTCTGAGGCGTTAGCTTCCTGCTTCTCGTCTGAATCCCGTCTCTCACCTAAATCCTCCAGCCCTCTTTCGGCGGCTTCCACGAACTCCGCCATCTCTTCGGCGCTGTACACGTTAGAGATACTGAGCATCGGCACGGCATGGGTCACTTTGGCAAAGTCGTTGGTCAGGTCGCTGCCCACGTTGCGGGTCAGGCTGCTGTAATTTCCCAGTTCAGGATATTTCTTTTCAAGCGCTTCCATCTCCTTGAGGCCAAAGTCAAAATCCTGGTCGCTCATGGGGGAGACGCCTTCCTTGTAATAAAGGCGGCTGGCTTCTTCCAACTGAGTCTTCAGTTCAAAATATCGGCTGCGGTCAATTTCCTTCTGATCCATATAAACCCTGTTTTTAAAGTATGCGTTCCTGAACTGATTAACCCATATTTAGAATAACATTTTTACGCCGATGCCAATGAGGATGGTTCCTGCAATAATCTCGGGAATCTTGGTCTTGAACTGCTTTGCGGCATGGCGGCCGATTTCGTAACCGATAACTCCCATCATAAAACTGGCCACGGCGATTGCCGAAGTGGCGAACACCATGTTGGCGTTAATAAAGGCGAATGAAATTCCCACGGCAAAGGCGTCGATGCTTGTGGCGACGGACATGAGCAAAATGTTGGCGACGCTCAGGTTCTTGGCGCTGGCCTCTGCCGCCTCGTCGCTACCACGGACTGCGCCCCAGATCATGCGGCCGCCCAGAACGCAGAGGATGGTGCAGGCGATGGGGGTGCCGATGGAGCTGAACCAACGTTCTGCAAAGTTGCCCAGGAAATACCCCAGCAAGGTCATGCCGCCCTGGAAAACTCCAAAGGAAATAGATTGAAGTAATGCCCTGGAATAGGGGATCCCTGTCTTGCTTAAACCCGTAGCGATGGAAACCGCGAAGCAATCCATGGCTTCTACAATGGCGATAACGATGATTTCGATAATACCCATAAGACAAAAAATAGAAAAATGGTATATTTCACTTTATGATGGGAGTTCGTTTTAAGTTTTTAGTCGGTGTGTTTGTGCTGGTGAGCGGCCTGTTCGCTCTTGATTTTGCCTTGCCCGAAGTAACCCCGGAACTTAAGACCAACGCCCGTGAGTTTTTCGATGACGAGTGCAAGGGCTGTCATCGTTGGGCCCGAAAGTTTGCCGCCCCTCCCATGCACGACAACGCCGCCCAATACGAGTCTAACCCCCAGGAACTGGTGCAGTACTTGATGCACCCCACGCCCAAGCACCCCGACGAATGGCCTGCCATGGACATTACGCCCCTGACCGAGCCCCAGGCCAAGATGATGACGGCCTGGCTTCTGTACCTGCTAAAGAATCCCGATGACCAGACGAGGCCCAAATGAAGTTTCTGGGCTTGGCATTTGCCATTGTCTGTGCCTTCTTGCTTGGGGATTTCCTTTGGAGCCAGAGCCCTGTGGATTCTCGGGTAGGAAACGCAAACTTTAAAGACAACGCAATTCCCTTCGATCATCAGCTTCATGGTGATTCCATCGGCATGGACTGTGCCGCCTGCCATAGCGGATCCCGTTCCGGTGGGCGGGCCCTGCTGCCTTCTAAGAGGGACTGCATGGATTGCCACCGCCTGCCTTTAACCGAAAGCGAAGGCATCGAAAAGCTGGATGAAGTTTTGGCCAAGGCTCCCGAAGAACCCTGGAAGGTGGTCCCCAAGCTGCCGGAACATGTGGTGTTCCATCACGGCGTTCATAATGCCGCCGGCGTAAAATGTGCCGATTGCCATGGGGGTGTCGCCCGCAACAACTACGGCGGCGAAAAGTTCGACATGAAGTCTTGCCTGCAGTGCCATCGGGGCGAAACATTCCAGGATCGCCAATTCAAGAAGGCGGCCACTTACTGCGCCGCATGCCATAGGTAATTTTATGAACCGTCGTGAATTCATTAAGGCATGTTCTCTGATGGCTGCGGCCGGCCTGCTGTTTGGCTGCCGCAAGATTCCCTTTGTGGGGGAGACCCCTTCGGCCCCCAGCCTAAAGCGATTCCAGGACGAAGTCAAGCTGGCCCTTTCGAAGGCCAAGGAAAGTTTGAACCTGGTGCGAGTCAATGCGCCCGGCCCCTTGAAGGGCGCCGGAGCCTCCCACGTCAACCGCTTTGGCATGGCCATCGACCTGGATGTCTGCGACGGTTGCGGCAAATGCATTCTGGCTTGCAACCTAGAGAATAATGTGCCGCTGGTAACCGACGAAGAAGCCGCCGACGGTCGCTTTATGCATTGGATCGAACCACACGGAGCCGCCCCCTTTATGTGCGCCCACTGCGAGGGCGCACCCTGCGAAAAAGTTTGCCCCACAGGAGCCGCCAACCACACACCCGACGGCGTTAGCGCCATGATGTACAAGCGTTGCGCCGGCTCCCGTTTTTGCGGAGCCAACTGCCCCATGCATGCCCGCAAGTTCAACTTTAACGATGCTCAGAAAATGGGACTGGCTCACCAGTTCAATTCTCAGGTTCCCCTCCGCGAAAAAGGCGTCATGGAAAAATGCAGCCTTTGCCTCCATCGCCTTCAAGATGACCGCGCCCGCTTCAAGACCGAGGCAGCCCTTTTGCCCAATGGCGGTGAATGGCTTGGTCGCGGTGTAAAGACCGCTTGCGCCGAAGCCTGCCCCAAGGGGGCGATCGTTTTCGGAAACTGGCTAGACGAAAAGTCGCCCCTGGTTGAGGCCACCCGAAACCGTCAACTGTATGCGCCCAAGGAACTGGCTGCCTTTGGTCCGTCTGTTGTCTACATGATGGGGAAGCGCTAGTGCAGGGTTGGACTATCCAGAAAATCTTGTTCTACGTGGGCCTGGTGCTGTTCTTGCCTGGGCTTGCCGCCTTGGGCTATACCCTTTACGAAGGCCCCGCAGCGTGGGCCACCGATGGCAACACCTTCTGGGGAACGCCCATCGCGTTGTTCGTTTTCTGGATCGGCCTTGCCCACGCGGGTACGCTGATCTCTGCCATCTTCTTGGCGCTGGGCGTGCGCATGGACCGCCGCACCGCAGTGATTGCGGAGCTTTCGACACTCTGCAGCCTGGTGATTGCGGCGCTGTTCCCCCTGATGCACCTGGGCGTTATGGAAAACTTTTATATGGTGGCCCCCTTTGCCGATGCCCGCGGAAACTTTGCCAACCTGCGTTCGCCCCTGGTCTGGGATTTCTGCTGCATCGCCGTTTACGGCACCCTGTCGCTGGTCTTCTTCTTTACCCATTTAAAAAGCAACGTGGTTCCCGCCCTGGCGAAACTCCGCCGCCCTCTGGCCTGGCTGCTGTTCCCCCTGGTGCTGTGGGTGCATACCATCGTAAGCCTAGACTTTGCCACCACCTTCGTTCCCCAGTGGCAGGGGGCGTTCTTCCCCATGTACTTTATTGCGGGTGCCATCTACTCGGGGCTGGCTCTTGTGAATGCGCTGCTCTGGGCCGAAGGCTATCGCGTGCGTCTGCTGGAACGCCTGATGCTCTGCTGTTCCTGGACCTTGATCGTCATCTGGTTCTGGGATTTCTTGCAGAAGGGTGAAATCTGCCTACCCGCTGTAATCCTTGCCGGCGTGATTCCCCAGCTGCTTTGGGTGGAAGCCATTCGCGATAACAGGACCTTGCGAGACCTGGTGAACTTCTGCATTCTCTTTGGACTGTTTGCGGAACGCCTCTACCTGGTGATCCCCTCCATGAACACCCGGGATGGAATTCTGCACTGGGCCGATTACGGCCTCATGTCGTTCTCTGTGGGTCTGTTCATCTTGATGTTCTTCCGCCTGCGTAAAAAGCTGGACTCCTACATTGCTGTAGACAGTGCCTACTTTGGCGAAGTGGACGGCAGCGAGCTGGCCCAGAACGAAACGCCCGAAATCGAAGAAGACAACAGCTACAAAGTCCCCTGGACAACCGTGGAATTCAAGATGCTCCGGATGCCGCTGCTGGTGGGCATCCTGTCGGCGGTCCTGTTCTGCGTCTGGAGCTTTGACCAGGAAGTCTTCGTAAGCGCCGGGGCAGGCTTTGTAAACGTGATCCCTGTGCTGTACCCCATCGTGGCCCTGGTGACCACCTTTTTGCTCTGCCTTAAGTTTGTACGTGAAAACCGGGTTTTCCCGAATTTTGGGGTTCGCGGGAAGGTACTGCTAACCTTGATGATCATGATTGTGGCGCTCCTAGGGGGAATGCTTTATGGAGGCGGCTCCTCTACGGCGGCAAGCGTTTCTGCCGACAAACCCTTAAGCGTTTCTGCCGACAGCCACAACCCTGTGCTGCTGTGGAATTCCCGCTGCGCCACATGCCACGGCGCCGATGGAAATTTCAACCAGAAGTTTGTTCGTGAATATTACCCCGTGCCTCAAAAGCTGGACCTGGCCCGCATCGATTCCCTGGGCCTGGATTCCCTGACCGCGGTTATCATGAACGGGCGCAACAACATGAACGCCTTTGGAAATCGTATGACCCAGGCTGACGCCCACGCCCTGGCCGCCTACATGAAACAGCTGGCGGAACAAAAATCCGCGGAACAAAAGGCTGCCGTTGAACCCTCGGACAAGGAGGCTCCATGACAACCTTGCCCAATGCCTTGGCTTGCGTCTTTATTCTGGGCTGCGCCACTTTCCTCTGGCGCAAGAATTCCGGATTCTACAAGAACGGCCTGCTGCTGGCCTTCGCCCTCTTGCTGTTCTGCCTGTTCTCCTTCTTCGCCTTTGATGGAAGCCTGGGACCGGCCGGAGAAATGTACCCCTTCCGCATGATGGGCCTGTGCCTCTGCTTTTCTACAACGTCGCTGCCCAAGTACCGCCGCCGCTATCTGGTGCTGGCTCAAGGGCTGTGGTGCTGGATCGAACTGTTCGGTGGAATCTCGCTGTACTACCGCGGGATGGATGTGGCCTGGACCCGTATTATAGCGCTTGTTGGGATGACCTTCTGCAGCACCCTGCTCTCTAGAATCTCTAGAGAAATGGAATTCTGCCTGATGGTCTTCTGGATCGCTATCTGGATTTTCTTTTAGCTGAAATATCCCTTAAATGCTTTTCGGTCAGCTTGCTCAGGGCTGTGGCCTTGTCTCGCTTGATCTTCAGTTCGCGGGTCTTGAAAAAGTCCAGAACCGTGGTGGGGTGGCATGCGGTAAACTTCATCAAGTTGCTTACGGGGAGCGTCGTGTAAAGCACGTTCCACAGCGGATGAACGCTGGACTCTGCCTTTAAGAATTCCCCGTCTATAACCTTGAATAAATCGTTAGACGTACCTGTTGCTTCTCCCAAATCATTTTCGTTGGCGTGGGCCACCAGATAGGGGACGCTGAACATCTTGCCTCCGGCATGGGCCATGCGCAAACTATAATCCATGAGCCTGAATTCCTTGGGCAATGTCAAGTCGAAAAGTCCGGTACGCTGGATAATGCGCCTAGAGAAAACGCCGATCAGGGGGATGGGGGCCGCCACGTAGCGCAGTTCCTCTTCTTCGCCGATGGGGCTGAACCCGCGGCTGCCATCTACGGCCAGTCCGCCAAAGAAATGGTCACGGGCCTTTACGCGGGGGGCGAAGGCGTCTACCATGGGGAAGCTGTCGGTCTCGATGGCCAACTCGTTCAAGAAGTCTCGGTCGATCTTGATGGAAGGGTGGGCGAATACGATCCACTCGGCTTCCAGCTTTTCTAGGTCGCCGTTCCAGCGGTTGGTATGGAACCAGCCCAGGGCCGGGTCTGTAAAAGGGGGTGCCCAACGGTCGAAATCTTCGCCAGGTTCATCAAAGACAAAAACGTCGAACTGTCGCATGGGTCAACTGCCGAAAAATGCGGGGCTAGAAATTCACGCGGAGGCCAAGGCGGTGTTCGATGCCAAGGCTCTCGGCCAGGTAAGAGAAGCTGTAGTCCAGGGAGAACAGGTTGGCATTGTAGCCCAGACCTGCGCTAACCATGTGGGCATTCTGTGTTTCGTTGGGGCGGCTCTCGGATGCCATCAGTTCCTTGGCGTCGCGGATCAGGTCTAGCCAGGCGCGTTCAAAACCCACGCGGACTGCGAAACTCTGGCCCAGGGCGTATTCGCCACCCAGACTCAGGAACGCCTCTTGATAGCGGGGGAAGTCGCTGTCGGCAAAAACCGTAAGGCGGGGGAGTGACTTGGGCCTAAAGTAGGTGGACACGGCAAAAGTCTGGGACATGGGGTAGTATTCGTTCTCGCCGTCATCGACATAGTCGCGGAGCAGGGAGCCGAAGTCCCTGGCCATAACGGCAAACCCCCAGCGCTTGGAGTCGGATTGCCAGGTAACACCCCAGTCGAATGCCGCACCGACAGCCATACGGTCGCCAGCCTCTTCGGCCAGCTTGTCGGTGGCCACCTTCGCCGTTGCGCCGAAGCTAAAATGCTTGAGGGGGAACGAAATAGAAGCGGTAATCAACTGGCTAAAAGGCTTGTATTCTATATGGGTGGCTTCGCCCAGTTCGTCGTAACCGTCGATGGTGCCGTAATCCAGCCAGTTGTAGGAAACCTGGAAAATATACTTGTCGTAATGCCCTGTATAATAAAGGCTACCCTGATTTTCGGCCAGGTCGCCTGTTTGCCAATGGGCGGCCACAACGTGGTTCTTGCCCTCTGGGAGCCTGACCGAAGCCGGGTTGATCTGTACGATAGAAGGGTCGGTAGAGGGCAGGGCGCCCGCCGACTTTTCGAGAGCCGCATTGCGGGGGCTGTCGAAGGTGTTTATGAAGGAGAAGACCTCTTGACCCGCGTCGCCCTGGGTAAAATAGGCGAAGCTACTAGACGGAATTGCAACGGCCAATGCCAGTACGGGTAAAGAGAATCTGGAAGTCATGGTCTAAATTTATAAATAAATTCCAAGGTCTGTCTTTACAAAACGGGAAACCTTTAATATATTTGGTCTCACTCGGGCTACTAGCTCAGTTGGTAGAGCAACGCCCTTTTAAGGCGTGGGTCGAAGGTTCGAGCCCTTCGTAGCTCAGGAAAGGCCGGTTTCGAGTAATCGGAATCGGTCTTTTCTTTTAAATAATCGGGGTGTAGCTCAGCCTGGTAGAGCGTCTGCTTTGGGAGCAGAATGTCGTCAGTTCGAATCTGGCTACCCCGATACAAGAAAGGCACCCCCTAGGGGTGCCTTTCTTGTATTTGTGCAGTCAGTAAGAGACGGACGAATCAGTTCGATTGAAATTGTCGAGAGCGAAGCGAACATTTTGGCCATCTTCGTGATGTGCCGGGCGAACTTTATAACTAATGAGAAAGTGCGAGGACAAACCAATCCAGCGGTATCAAAAACGCCGCTCCTGCAAAATACAGATTAGCGCTAGAATCATCATTAGATTTTTTATTCAAACCCACATCCAAAAGCAAAACCGTACCCAAAGTCATTGCGATACCAACATAATTCATTATCTTGGAAGTTCTTATCGATTTCTGGTTTGTTTCATTCCCCACCATTACATCGCCACCAAGCGTGTAGCTATCTATAGACATCTGATAATACCGATTAGATTCATACAGCAGCAACCAATCTAGAGGGATAGACGCGATAATCGCGTTTCCGGTTTTCGTCACCCATTCAGGAGTCGATTCCCTATCTGTATCAATCCAAAGAGGTGCAGTCAAGGCAACAGAAAGCAAAAAAGCAAGCCCGCCAATAGCTAAAGTCGCGGCAGAATATCCCATTATTTTGGATTTAGTCAAATACCCGCTGGAATATTCATTTTGCTCTAAAATATTGGCTCTTCATCAACATGTGTGGGTGGCTTCGCCACCCTTTTTTGTTGACTTTCGCCTAAATTAAACAAAAAATGGGCTATTTTCTAAAATTTAAT
>NZ_FQWP01000007.1:0-148285 GCF_900129715.1 Fibrobacter sp. UWH9
GGCTATCGTCCCCAGTTCTACTTCCGCACCACCGACGTTACTGGTACCATCCAGCTGCCGGAAGGTGTCGAAATGGTGACCCCGGGTGACACCGTGACCATCCACACCACTCTCATTGCCCCCGTTGCAATGGAAAAGCAGCTCCGCTTCGCAATCCGCGAAGGTGGCCGTACCGTTGGTGCTGGTTCTGTAACCGAAATCATCAAGTAAGGAATTTACAATGGCTGGTGAACGCATTCGTATTCGCTTGAAGAGCTTCGATCATCGCATGATCGACCGCTCTGCTCAGGACATCGTGAATACAGCTAAGAACACTGGTGCCCGCATTGCTGGCCCCATCCCTCTCCCGACGAAGATTCAGAAGTATACGGTGCTCCGCTCTCCGCATATTGACAAGACTTCTCGTGAACAGTTCGAATCCCGTACGCACAAGCGTCTTATCGACATCCTTGATGCTACTCCGCAGACTGTAGATTCCCTCATGAAACTTGACTTGCCCGCAGGCGTTGAAGTCGAAATTAAGGTTTAATAACAATGAACGGTATTCTCGCAAAGAAATTGGGAATGACCCAGGTATTCACGGAACAGGGCGAATGCGTTCCTGTTACGGTTCTCGAAGCCGGTCCGTGCGTGGTCGTTTCCCACAAGACAGAAGAGAAGGATGGCTATACTGCTGTCCAGATCGGCTTTGGTCTCAAGAAGGAACAGCGTGCCAATAAGGCAGAAATCGGCCATTTCAAGAAGGCTGACGTTGCTGTTCGTGAACACCTCGCTGAATTTGATGTCGCTGATCTCGAATCCTGGCCGGTTGGCAAGGAATTTGGTGCTGCTGATTTCGCTGACGTTAAGGTTGTCAACGTTTCCGGCATCTCTAAGGGTCACGGCTTCTCTGGTACCATCAAGCGCCACAACTTCCACAGCGGTCCTCGTTCCCACGGTACTCACAATATGCGTGAACCGGGTGGTACTTCCGCTCACTCCTATCCGGGCCGTGTTTTCCCGGGTAAGCGCATGGCTGGTCAGTTCGGTAACAAGAAGGTTACCGTTAAGCACCTCCAGGTCGTTAAGGTTGATGGCGACCGCAACCTGATCTTCGTCCGTGGCGCAGTCCCCGGTGCTAAGAACAGCATTATCGTGGTGAGGAAAGACTAATGGCTAATGCAAAGCTCTTCGCCGCTACTGGCGATTTTAAGAATGATATTCAGCTCCCGGCAATGTTCGACGTGGAAGTCAACAAGGTTTGCATGTACTTGCATATCAAGGCTATCCTGAACAACAACCGTCAGGGCACTGCTCAGACCAAGAACAAGTCCGCCGTTAGCGGTGGTGGTCAGAAGCCGTGGAAGCAGAAGGGTACCGGCCGCGCTCGTTCCGGTCAGAACACCTCTGCAGTTTGGGTTCGTGGTGCTAAGGCTCACGGTCCGAAGTCTCACGACTACTTCGAAAAGGTCAACAAGAAGGTTAAGAAGATCGCTTTCCACTCTGCTCTCTCTGCTAAGGCAGCTGAAGGCAAGGTGATGGTGTTCGAAGCTCTCAGCTTCGCAGCTCCCAAGACCAAGGATCTCCTCTCCGTTCTCGCTAAGGCTGGTCTGGAACAGCGTAACGCTCTCTTCCTGGTTAGCGAAAAGGATCAGAACCTTTACCTGTCCTCCAACAATATCCCTTGGTGCCGTTGCGCTCGCGTAGCCGACGTTAACACCTACGATATCGTTCGTGCCAACAACGTTGTTATCTCTCAGGCTGCACTCGCAGAACTTGAAGGAGGCCGCTAATGGCTGAAATTCACGAAATCCTCGTTGCTCCGCACATTACCGAAGACGCTGCCAAGGTTATGGCTGCATCCAAGGATGTGAAGAAGTACGTTTTCAAGGTTGCCAAGTCTGCCACCAAGACCGAAATCAAGGAAGCTATCGAAAAG
Organism: Fibrobacter sp. UWH9; assembly: GCF_900129715.1. NCBI lineage: Bacteria > Pseudomonadati > Fibrobacterota > Fibrobacteria > Fibrobacterales > Fibrobacteraceae > Fibrobacter > Fibrobacter sp. UWH9. The sequence continues at coordinate 1,919 of NZ_FQWP01000007.1, forward strand.
CGTTTCAACGTTTCTGTTGACTCCGTCAATACCTTGATCAACCGTGGTAAGATGAAGCGTGTCCGTATGGGCATGGTTGCTGGCAAGAAGTCCAACTGGAAGAAGGCCTACATTACTTTGAAGGCCGGTCAGTCCATCGCTGAGTTCGAAGGAGTATAATCATGGGTTTGAAGTCTTATCGCCCGCTTACCCCGACGCTTCGTTACAAGCAGATTGGTGACCGCAAGGAAATCACTGCTGACAAGCCGTACAAGCCGCTTACCAAGGGTATCAAGCGTAGCTCTGGCCGTAACAACGCCGGTGAAATCACTTCCCGCCGTCGCGGTGGTGGTCACAAGAAACTGTATCGTCTCATCGATTTCAAGCGTCAGTTCGCAGGTGTCTCCTGCGTCGTCGAAACTATCGAATACGATCCGAACCGCACTGCTCGCATCGCTCTCGTCAAGTACGAAAACGGCAAGCGCTGCTACATCATCGCACCTGCAGACGTTAAGGTCGGTGACGTTCTGAATTCTGGCGAAGGTGCCGAATTCCGCGTTGGTAATGCTCTTCCCATCCGCGAAATTCCGCTGAACACCATTATCCACAACATCGAAATGAAGCCGGGCAAGGGTGCCCAGATTGCTCGTTCCGCTGGTGCCGGTGCAGAACTGGTTGCTAAGGATGGCAAGCTGTGCCAGGTCCGTCTGCCGAGTGGCGAAGTTCGCTACATTCCGGAAGACTGCCTCGCTACCGTTGGTCAGGTTTCCAATATCGATCACATGAATGAATCCTCGGGTTCTGCAGGCCGCTCTCGCTGGCTCGGCATTCGCCCGTCTGTCCGCGGTGTCGTTATGAACCCGGTCGATCACCCCCTTGGTGGTGGTGAAGGTCGTACCTCTGGTGGTCGTCATCCCTGCTCTCCTTGGGGTAAGAACTCTAAGGGTGCAAAAACTCGTAACAATAAGCGTACCGATCGTTTCATCGTTCGTCGTCGTCAGAAGAGGGCCTAATTCATGTCTAGATCCCTTAAGAAAGGTGCGTTCGTGGATTCCCACGTTCTCGTCAAAGCTCAGGCCATGGCCGGTTCCGACAAGAAACAGGCTATCAAGACCTGGTCCCGTCGTTCTACCATCATCCCCGATATGGTCGGACTTACTTTCTCCGTGTACAACGGTAAGCAGTTCATTCCTGTCTATGTAACCGAAAACATGGTCGGTCACAAGCTGGGTGAATTCTCCCTGACCCGTACTTTCAAGGGTCACCGCAAGACTGAAACTGTCGGAGGCAAGAAATAATGCAAGCTGTAGCTAAAGTGAAAAACGTCCGTTACGGTGTCCGCAAGCTGCGTCGCGTTGTCGACCTGGTTCGTGGCAAGTCCGTTGCAGAAGCATTCGCAATGCTCTCTATCCTCCACACGCAGACCAAGGGCGCTCCCCTGGTTGAAAATGCACTGAAGTCCGCTGTTGCTAACTTCAAGCAGAAGTCCGCTTCCGCTGTTGCAGCAGAAGAACTGGTCATCAAGACCATCACTGCTGACGGTGCAACCATCATGAAGCGCATCCATCCGCGTTCCCAGGGCCGTGCTTTCCGTATCGAAAAGCCGCTCTCTCACATCACAGTCGTTGTGGCCAACAAGGAGTAATTAAAATGGGTCAGAAAACTCATCCGAATGGTCTTCGTCTTGGCGTCATCCGCGGCTGGGAATCCAAGTGGTATGCCGAAGACAAGTTTGCAGATCTTCTTTATGAAGATATCATGCTCCGTCGCTACTTGATGAAGCGCTTCGAACATGCTTCCCTGTCCAAGGTTGGCATCGAACGTACCGTCAAGAAGGTGAATGTTAACCTCTTTACTGCCCGTCCGGGTATCGTGATCGGCCGTAAGGGCGAAGAATTGGAGAAGCTGAAGGGCGAACTCCAGTTGATCACCGGTAAAGAAATCTATATTAACGTCCAGGAAATCAAGCGTCCGGAAACTGACGCTAAGCTGGTTGCCGAAAATATCGCTCGTCAGCTCGAAAAGCGTATTTCCTTCCGCCGCGCTATGAAGCGTGCCATCCAGTCCGCTATGCGTATGGGTGTGGAAGGTATCAAGGTGCAGTGCGGTGGCCGTCTCGGCGGTGCTGAAATTGCTCGCGTTGAAAAGTATGCTGAAGGTCGCGTGCCTCTGCACACTCTGCGCGCTGACATCGATTACGCAACTGCGATTGCCAAGACCGTTTATGGTGCCATCGGTATTAAGGTGTGGATCATGCACGGTGAAAAGATTGGTAAGGACGTCATGTCTGACAACAAGAGAGAGAAGTAATTATGCTGAGTCCTAAAAGAACATTACATCGTAAGCAGATGAAAGGCCGTATGAAGGGTATCGCTTCTCGCGGTAACTCCATCGCCTTCGGCGAATTCGGCATTCAGGCTCTCGAAAAGTGCTGGCTGACTGCTCGCCAAATCGAAGCTGCTCGTATCGCCATGACCCGTAAGATCAAGCGCGGTGGCCGCGTTTGGATCCGCGTCTTCCCCGACAAGCCGATCACCCGCCATCCTGCAGAAGCTCGTATGGGTAAGGGTAAGGGCGCTGTCGAATTCTGGGCAGCCGTGATCCTCCCGGGCCGCATCATTTTCGAAATGGGTGGCGTCGAACGCGAACTGGCACTGGAAGCTCTCCACGTGGCAGCTCAGAAGCTCCCCCTCAAGTGCAAAATCATCGAAGAATCGGAGATCTAATGAAGGCACGTGAATTAAAGGAACTGGGTGTTGACCAGCTCAAGGAAAAGCTCGCTCAGTTGAATCTCGATTTGTTCAACTACCGCATGGCTGCAAAGCTTGGTAGCTTGGAAAAACCCTCTTTGATTCAGGCAACCCGCAAGGATATTGCTCGAGTCAAGACCATCCTCACCGAAAAGGCCAAGGCTTAAGCCAGGCAGGAGCAGGAAATGGATAGAAACCTTCGTAAGGTTAAGCAGGGCGTTGTCTCTTCCGACAAGATGGATAAGACCATCACGGTTGTGGTTGAAAACCGCAAGCGTCACCCGATGTACAACAAGATCATGACCACTACCAAGAAGCTCAAGGCTCACGATGAAAACAACGAAGCCCAGGAAGGCGACTTGGTAGAAATCATGGAAACTCGTCCCCTCTCTGCAACTAAGCGCTGGCGCTTGGTTCGCATTGTGGAAAAGAAGAAATAATCTTTTTGGAGTAAGGCGAATATGATTCAAGAAGAAACCAGACTCGTCGTGGCCGATAACAGTGGTGCCAAGGAAGTCGCCTGCATCCGTGTTTTGGGTGGCACAAACCGTCGCTATGCTAGCATCGGTGATGTCATCAAGGTAGCCGTTAAGGACGCTATCCCCCAGAGCAAGGTGAAGAAGGGTTCCGTGGCAGACGCAGTAGTCGTCCGCACTCGTAAGGAAATCGCACGTCCGGATGGAACTTTGATCCGTTTCTCCGACAATGCAGTGGTTCTCATCAATAAGGAAGGTGAACCGCGTGGAACCCGTATTTTTGGACCGGTGGCTCGTGAGCTCCGCGACAAGAAATACATGAAGATCATCTCCCTCGCACCTGAGGTTCTCTAATGGCTAACATCAAGAAGAATGATACCGTCAAGGTGATTTCCGGTGCCAACAAGGGCAAGACCGGCACCGTGATTAGCGTCAAGGCAGGCAAGGTGACCGTTAGCGGCGTTAACGTTTGCAAGCGTCACGAAAAGCCGAGCCAGACCAACCAGACCGGTGGCATCATCGAAAAGGAACTGCCGATCGACATTTCCAACGTGATGCTTCTCGAAGGCAACACTCCGGTACGTACTCGCATCGTTCGCGAAGCTGGCAAGAAGGCTGTTCGCGTGAGCGTTAAGTCCGGTAAGGCTCTGTGAGGATTACAATGAACCAGATGAAGCAATTTTATCTCGAAAAAGTCGTCCCGGCCTTGCAGCAGAAGTTTGCCTACAAGAACGTGATGATGATTCCCCGCCTCGAAAAGATCGTGATCAACATGGGTGTTGGCGCTGCCTCCCAGAACCGTAAGGTTCTCGACGAAGCTGTGGATACCCTGACTGCAATCACTGGTCAGAAGGCTATCGTTACCAACGCTAAGAAGGCTGTTGCTAACTTCCACCTCCGTGAAGGCATCGGTATCGGCGCTAAGGTCACTCTCCATGGCGAAAACATGTGGGACTTCCTCTACCGCTTTATCAACGTGAACCTGCCTCGTGTTCGTGACTTCCGTGGTCTCGCACGTCGTGGTTTCGATGGTATGGGTAACTTTACCCTCGGTATCAAGGAACAGACCATCTTTGTTGAAATCGACATCGACAAGATCTCTCGTACCTTCGGTATGGACATCTCCTTCGTTACCTCTGCAAAGACTGACGACGAAGGCCGTGCTCTCCTCGAAGAACTTGGACTCCCCTTCCGTAAGTAAGGTAATACCATGGCTAGCACAAGAATGATTGAAAAATGCAAGCGTACTCCGAAGTATACCGTTCGTGGGTACAACCGTTGCAAGCGTTGCGGTAGGCCGCACGCCTTTATGCGCCGCTTTGGCCTTTGCCGTATTTGCTTCCGCGAAATGGCCCTGGCCGGCGAAATCCCCGGTATCACTAAGTCGTCTTGGTAAGGAGAGTATACTCATGGCAATGACAGATCCTATCGCCGATATGCTCACCCGTATCCGCAATGCCTCTACGGCAAAGCTCCCCGTGGTGGACATTCCTGCCAGCAACCTGAAGCGTGAAATCGCTCGCGTTCTGCAGGAAAAAGGTTTCATTAAGAAGTTCGTCGTAGTTGAAGACGGTAAGCAGGGCATCCTCAAGGTCCTCCTCCGCTACACTAACGGTGAATCCGCAATCCAGGGCATCCAGCGCGTGTCTACCCCGGGTCTTCGTCACTACGTTGACGCAGCCAAGCTTCCGCGCGTTCGCAATGGCCTCGGCTTTGCTATCATCTCCACCTCTAAAGGCGTCATGACTGACCACGAAGCTCGCAAGGAAAATGTGGGCGGCGAAGTCATCGCAAAGGTTTGGTAAAGATGTCCCGTATCGGTAAAGCTATTATCAACGTCCCGGCAAACGTTAAGGTTGCCATCAATGGTCAGAACATCAAGGTTGAAGGTCCCCTCGGCAAGCTCGAAGCTGACGTTCACGAACTGATTGCTATCAAGTTCGAAAACAACCAGCTGTCCTTCACCCGTCCTGACGACCAGAAGTTCACCCGTGCAATTCACGGCACCACTCGCGCTCTCGTTGCCAACATGGTTGAAGGCGTGACCAAGGGTTTCGAAAAGGTTCTCGAAATCGTTGGCGTTGGCTATCGTGTTGAACAGAAGGGCAAGGACTTGAACCTCGTTCTCGGTTTCTCTCATCCGGTTATCTTCCAGGCACCGGAAGGCGTGGAACTGAAGGCTGTTGATCCCCTGAAGATTTCCATCAAGGGTATCGACAAGCAGAAGGTTGGCCAGGCTGCTGCTGAAATTCGCAAGTACCGCCGTCCTGAACCGTATAAGGGCAAGGGCATTAAGTACGCTGGCGAAATTGTCCGTCGCAAGCAGGGTAAGAAGACAGGTAAATAAGGGTAAACTATGACTGCAATTGCTAAGAAAAGAATCCAGTCCAGAATCGCACGCCACGCTCGCGTACGTAAGTCTGTTGTCGGAACTGCAGAATGCCCTCGTTTGGCTGTTCGCCGTTCTTTGTCTCACATGGTCGCCCAGATTATCGATGACGCAAACAACAAGTCTATTGCTCAGCTCACCACTACTTCCAAGGATTTCCAGGGCAAGTTCGGTGAAATGACAAAGACTGAACAGAGCAAGCAGCTCGGTCTTTTGATTGCTGAAATCGCCAAGTCCAAGGGCATTGAATCCGTGGTCTTTGACCGCGGCGGTTACATCTATCATGGTCGCGTTCAGGCCCTTGCAGAAGGTGCTCGTGAAGGCGGCCTGAAGTTCTAATGAGGTACACTTTGGAACGCGAAGCTCAAGTTTCTGAATTTGAAGACAAGGTTGTACACATCAACCGTTGCGCCAAGACCGTTAAGGGCGGTCGTCGTATGTCTTTCTCCGCTCTCGTTGTCGTTGGCAACAAGAATGGTAAGATTGGTGTAGGCCTCGGCAAGGCTAAGGAAGTTTCCGAAGCTATCCGTAAGGGTACCGAAGCTGCTAACCGTAACATCGTCGAAGTCCAGCTCCTGGACGGCACCATCCCTCATGACATCGAAGTCAAGAGCGGTGCAACCCGCATCCTCCTGATGCCGGCTGCTCCGGGTACTGGTGTTATCGCCGGTGCTGCTGCCCGTGCAGTTCTCGAACTCGCTGGCGTGCGCAACATTCTCACTAAGATTCACGGTTCTTCCAACCCCAGCACCGTCGTTCGCGCTTGCGTCGAAGGCCTCCTGGCTCAGAAGAACAAACAGGACTGCGCTGCACTGCGCGGTGCTAACGCCTAAGGGGTAATACAATGAAGAAAGTTCGTATTACTTTGATCAAGGGTATCGTCCGTCGCCTCCCGATGCATCGTGCAAACGTTGCTGCTCTCGGTCTGCGCAAGATTGGACAGTCTGTTGAACACAATTTGACCCCCTCCATCCAGGGCATGATCAATGCTGTGGCTGACATGGTAAAGGTCGAGGAGATCTAAGATGGAACTCAATACTCTCAATCCTGGCAAGGCCAAGGTCGTAAAGCGCAAGCGTATCGGCCGTGGTCCGGGTTCCGGTTGGGGCACCACTGCTGGCCGTGGTCAGAAGGGTGCTGGTGCTCGTAAGAGTGCTAAGGCCGGTCGTGTCGCTTTTGAAGGCGGCCAGATGCCTATTCACCGTCGTATCCCGAAGCGCGGCTTCAAGCACGCTGGTGTCGAATACCAGATCGTGAACCTGAAGAAGCTTGCTTCCTGCAGCGTCGTCGACTTCGATGCACAGTCTCTGTTCGATCAGGGCTTCATCCGTAACGTCGAACTGCCGGTCAAGGTCCTCGCTTTTGGTGCCATCGATAAGGCTATCAACGTAAAGGTTAACGCTATCAGCGAAAAGGCTAAGGCCCTCATTGAAGCTGCTGGCGGCAAAGTCGAGATCATCTAATGGAAGCTCTCAAGAAAGCTATTGATGCGTTCGTCAATGCCTTCAAGATTGAAGACCTGCGTAAGAAGTTGCTTTTTACGCTTGGTCTTTTGATCGTTTATCGTATTGGCGCTCACATCACCATCCCCGGAGTGAATTCTGCCGTTCTGGCGGAGTTCTTCCGTAATTCAAACAACTTGTTCGGTCTGTATGACTCCTTCACTGGCGGTGCTTTCGCTAAGGCCACAGTGTTTGCGTTGGGCATCATGCCGTACATCAGTGCGAGCATTATCATTCAGTTGATGGGCTCTGTTATTCCCGCCATCCAGATGTTACAGAAGGAAGGTCAGGAAGGACGCGCTAAGCTGAACCAGTATACTCGCTACTTCACGGTAGCCTTGGCTGCTCTGCAGGGATGGGGCATTTCTGTATGGCTTTCCTCCCTGAAGGTGACTACCGCTACTGGTGCTGGCGTGTCGGTCCTTGCGGACGACTTCGCCTCTGGCGCCGGTAACGTCGGCTTCCGTTTACTCGCTACCCTGACCTTCACTGCTGGTACGATCTTTGTGATGTACCTTGGTGAACAAATCACCTCTCATGGTGTGGGTAACGGTATTTCTCTTATTATTTTCGCCGGTATCGTCGGCGGCCTCCCGAGGGCCGTTATGGCTGAAGCGGAAATGTTGAAGGAAGGCATTCATCCCCTGGCATTCGAAGTAATGATCCTTGCCATCGTGGTCCTGATTGTCGGCTTCATCGTCTTCGTGGAACAGGCGACCCGTCGAATTCCTCTACAAAGTCCTCGCCGTACTGTCGGTAGTAAGGTCGTAGGTGGTCAGTCTAGCTATCTGCCTTTCAAGGTGAATACCGCTAACGTGATCCCCGTGATCTTCGCCTCTTGCATCATGTTCATTCCGGCAATGATTGCATCTTGGTTCCCGAACGTTACAGCGATGCAGAGCTTTGCATCTATGTTTATCCCCGGCCACATTTCTTACAGTGTGGTGGATGCACTCCTGATTATCTTCTTCACCTTCTTCTACACAGCAATTCAGTACAACCCGAATGATATTGCTGAAAATCTGAAGAGGTCTGGCGGATTTATCCCTGGTGTACGTCCGGGTAAGCAGACTGCAGAGTATATTGACCACGTTTTAACTCGAATTTCTCTGCCTGGGGCACTTTATCTCGCTTTTATTAGCGTTGTTCCCCTGCATTTGAAAAACGAACTCAATATGACTTTCTATATTGGGGGTACCTCGGTACTTATCGTGGTTGGTGTTGCACTTGATACACTTCGTCAGCTCGAAGCTCAGTTGCATACCAAAAATTATGAAGGTTTCTTGAAAAATGGCCGCATCCGCGGCAGGATGGCTAACTAGTGGCTAAAGAAGAAGGAATTCAAGTAGAAGGCGTTGTGTTGGAAGCCCTTCCCAACGCTTTCTTCCGCGTTCAACTCGGAAATGGTCACGAAATTCTGGCCCATGTTTCAGGAAAAATGCGTCGGCATTTCATTAGAATTTTGCCTGACGACAAAGTGTTGGTAGAAATTTCTCCCTACGATTTAAATCGTGGAAGAATCACTTACCGTTACAAGTAATAGGTATTTTCAAAGAAGGTCAAACCTATGAAAATCAAAGCCTCCATCAAACCCAGATGTGAAAACTGCAAGATCATCCGTCGTAAGGGTGTATTGCGCATCATCTGTTCGAAGAACCCCCGTCACAAGCAGAAGCAGGGATAAGGAGATCGTATGGCACGTATCGCTGGTGTCGATTTACCGAAAAACAAGACTGTTGAATATGGTCTGACGGCAATTTATGGTGTCGGTCTGTTCACCGCTCGTAAGGTCTGTGCTCAGTTGGGCATTGACAAAGACAAGAAGTGTGATGACCTGACTGAAGAAGAACAAGGTAAGGTTCGTCATCTCCTGGAAGACGAATACTCTGTGGAAGGTCAGCTTCGCGCAGAAGTTACCCTGAACATTAAGCGTTTGCAGGATATTGGTTGCTACCGTGGTATCCGCCACCGCAAGGGCCTCCCGGTCCGCGGTCAGCGTTCCCGCACCAATGCCCGTACTCGTAAGGGCCCGAAGAAAACTGTGGCTAACAAGAAGAAGTAAGGAGTCTCATCGTGGCTGAAGAAGTAATTAATGAAACTGCTGCCGCTGTAGAAGCTCCGGCTGCTGAAGAAGTCAAGGTTAAGAAGGGCAAGAAGCGTATTGACCTCCAGGGTATCGCCTGCGTGTTCGCTTCCTTCAACAATACAATCGTTTCTATCACCGACGCTCGCGGTAACGTTGTAGCTTGGGGCTCTCCCGGTAACTCCGGCTTCAAGGGCTCTCGTAAGAGCACTCCGTTCGCTGCTCAGCTGGCTGCTGAAGTTGCTGCTCACAAGGCATTCGACCTCGGTATGCGTAAGGTGGATGTCCGCGTCAAGGGTGCAGGTGGTGGTCGTGAATCCGCTGTCCGTGCTATCAAGAATGCGGGCCTCGAAGTTCTCTCTATTCGAGACGTGACGGGCGTTCCTCACAACGGTTGCCGTCCTAAAAAGAAGAGAAGAGTCTAATCTAAAGAGGTATCGCCAATGATGTGGAAATCACTTCAGATGCCGCGCAGCTTCCAGAAAGTGGAAACCGGCGAAGACGGCCGCTACGCTAAGTTTGTCGTAGAAGCCTTGGAACGTGGCTGGGGTATCACCCTCGGTAACGCTCTCCGTCGTACGCTCCTTTCCTCTCTGCAGGGTGCGGCTATTGTCTCCGTGAAAATCGAAGGCGTTGACAAGGAATTTTCGACGATTCCGGGTGTTAAGGAAGATGTCACTGACATTATCCTGAATCTTAAGAGCATCCGCGTTAAGCTCCTTTCCGACCACGACGAAACCCTTCGCCTGGATATGTCCGGCGACGGCGAAGTCACGGCTAAGGACTTCATGGACAATCCGAATGTCGCTATCCTGACTCCGGATGTTCATATCGCAACATTGAACGGTAACGCTTCGCTGTCTCTGGAAGTTAAGATTTCCAGCGGCCGTGGCTACGTCACTGCTGACGAATTGAAGGACAAGGACGCTCCGATCGGCGTAATCGCCATGGACGCCAACTTCAATCCGGTGCAGAAAGTAGCAATGCACATCAGCGATACCCGCGTTGGCCAGAAGACGGACTACAACCGTCTGGAACTTGAGATTACGACTGACGGTTCCATCGATCCGGAAGATGCTTTGGCTTATGCTGCAAAGCTCCTGGTCGATCACCTGGAAATCTTCATCAACTTCGAAGGCGATCTCGAATCTCCCGAAGAATTGGAGATGGACGAAGAACGTCAGCGTATCGCTCAGCTCCTGCGCACCCGCGTGGACGATCTGGAACTTTCCGTTCGCTCCAGCAACTGCCTCCGTATGGCAAACATCCATACCGTTGGCGAACTTGTGCGCAACAAGGAAAACGATATGCTCAAATACAAGAACTTCGGTCGTAAGTCCTTGGTTGAACTTAATGAAGTATTGACCTCCATGGGCCTCAGCTTTGGTATGGACGTCGATGACTACTTGAAGGATTAAAAATGAGACACGGTGTAAAAAACAAGAAACTCGGCGTTAACGCCCAGCACAAGCGTGCCATCCTCCGCGCTCTTACCACTTCCATTCTTGGAAAGGGTATGGAAGCCGAACAGGGCAACCGCTACGTGCGCACCACTCTCCACAAGGCTAAGCTCGTTCGTAGCTGCGTGGATCGCATGATCACTTATGCAAAGAAGGGTGACCTTTCTGCACGTCGTGAAGCTGCTCGCTTCGTGATGGACCCGAAGGTTCTCCAGGATTTGTTCAACACTATCGGCCCGCGCTATGCTTCCCGTAACGGTGGTTATACCCGTATCCTGAAGCTTGGCCCGAACCGTGCTGGTGACGCTGCTGAAATGGCTCTCGTCGGTCTCGTCGAAGACGAAATCGTCGTTAAGGCTAAGAAGTCTGCAGAACCTGCAAAGTCTGAAACCGTTAACATGGTTGAAGGCGAAGGCAAGTCCGTCTAATCGATCTTTTGCAATCGGTTTAAAGAGCCCAGTCCTATGACTGGGCTTTTTTATTTTTACCCATAACTCCGGCTGCTTTATTTTTGTATTTTTCGTTCAACATGCCGAAAATTATTTCACTTATTTTGCTTTGCATTCTTTCTGCTTTTGCAGAGACATCAATGCTTAGTTCTTCGTTGTCCACTTCTAGTAAGGGTGCGCCTTCCCGTAGCACAGTTTCTCTTCAGCCGGCCTTTGCCGAAGTTCAGGTGGATTCTGCTTATGTTCTTGGACCGGGTGATTTTTTGGACTTGATGCTTGAAGACAAGTATCTCACCGTTCAAATTTATCCGGATGGTTCCGTGGCTATCGAGGAATGCGGTTCGGTCAATATTGGTGGAAAAACCCTGTCCGAGGCCCAGACCTTGATTCTTGATCTTGTGGCTAAACGTTATAACCGCGAATATTGTTTTGTCCAGCTTTCCGCTCTCAAGAAGTTCCGTGTGAATGTGATGGGTGCCGTAACGACAATCGGTCAGCAGGTGGTTGAACCTCAGACCAGGTTGAGCTTTTTCATTAGACAGGTTGGCGGTGTTCTTCCCAATGCCAACAAGGAAGATATCTGGGTCCTGCGTGGTAACGATACCCTGCATGTGAACTATAATGCAATGTCTTCGTCGGGTGATTTCGAACAGGATGTCATGCTGGAACAGGGGGACAAGATTTATGTTCCCTTTGTCGCTATGGGCGATAACATTGCGCTGATTTTCCCGGGGTATCGTACTAGTGTGGCCTTCCAGGAAGGAAGGACTTTGCAGGATTACTTTGAGCTTGCCGGCGGTACCCGTATGCATAACCTAGGTTACAAGGCGGTCTGTGTCCGCGAACCTGGAAAGGCTCCCCGCTGGATTACTCTTTCTGAAATGAAGCTGACCCAGATTGCGCCCAATACCGAAGTGGAATTTTCTGTGCAGGAAATGCTGGTCTATGTGGGTGGCGCCGTAAATGCCATTGGCCGTTATCCGTATAATCCCAGCTGGCATGCGCTGGATTATGCCGCCGCTGCCGGTATCAACACCATTGCCGGTTCCTGGAACCAGATTAGGGTGTGGCGTGGTAACAAGCCGACGGCCCTTACCCTGAGCGTCACTGAAGATCAGATTCTTCCGGGCGACTATATCGAAATTCCTAAAAGCCATTACGAATCTTTTAAGGATTTCACCTTGTTCCTGGCCTCGCTGCTATCGGTGGTTTCGTCTACATTTATCATATACATGAGTTACAAGTAGTATGGTTACTGAAAATCAGAAAGACATGACTTTATTGGAATGTGTGCTGAAGATGGTCAATAGCTGCCTTTCGCACAAGTTCCTGTTTATGGTTACGCTTTGGCTTCCTGTGTTGGTAGCTTTTGTATTGGTGATGTGGGTTATCAAGCCTGAATATTCTGCCGAGGCTGTCGTAACTCCGCCTAACGGTTCTGGAACTTCTGCCGGAAGCCTCAGCAAGTTGCTGGATGGTGCCGGTGGTCTGTCTTCTATGTCTTCCCTGCTGGGAGGGGGTGATGACGGCAAGAACATTGTCTGGACTTATTTTAATTCGTGGGAACTGCACAACAAGGTTATCGAGAAGTTCAACCTGGCAGACCATTACGAATTTGACGGGAACTTTCATGCAGACTTGCTGAAACTTTTCCGCAAGAAGTTTTCTCTGGAAGAAAACGACGAAGAAATGTTCCACGTGACTTTTGTCGACGAGGACCATAAGCTTGCCGCAGACATTTTGAGTTTCATGCTGGCCAACGTGGACTCCATGTACAATTCCTTCAAGACGACTCAGGCCCGCCAGTCTAGGCTGTATATGAACCAGCGTCTTGAAGAAGTGATGGTCAGGTTGGATTCCCTGGAAAGGGAATTTGTGAATTTCCAGCAGAAGAACCATGTGTATGATCCTGAAGTGCAAGTTGAAGGTACAATGAAGTATCTGGCTAGCCTGCAGACTGATTACAATGTGGTGTCTCTTGCGCTTGATAAGGAACGCGTAGAGCATGGCGAAAATACCAAGCTTTACCGCGAACTGAATGAACGTGTCAAGAAGGTGGAAAACACCAGAAACCAGGCCCTCGGTGGAAGGCAGAGCAATATCGGTGTGCTTTCTCTGAGCAAGGTTCCCGGGCTGGCTGCCGAATATACCAGAATGGAAAAGGAAATCAGGATGCAGGGGGCGATTTATACTTTCTTGAAGCAGGAAAGCGAACGTCTCTATATCGAAGAGAGCAACCTGATGTCTAACCTGATTGTGTTGTTGCCGCCTTGGGATAACGACAAGAAGATTCGACCGCTGCGTGGTGTTACCCTGGTGTTCGTTTTCTCTCTCAGCTTTATCCTGGCTGTTTCCCTCTGCTGCTTTATTGAATATTGCCGCAGCGTGGATCCTGAATCTAGCCTGGGCAAGGAAATCAGCAAGTTCTCTCGCAAGATTAGATTTAAGTAGTCGCGAAACGGTTTTCTGGTGGAAGCTTATTACGTTTCAATCGCCTGTGCCTTATCGGCAATTCTCTGCATTGTGTATGTGGGGGCCCTGAAAAGGGATTTTTTCCACCCGACCGTTTTCTATGTCTTTTGCCAATGCGTCACGTTGGGAATCTCGTACCTGAAGATTTCCCCGTCCATGAGCGATTTCAAGATTGTTACCTGGTTTGCCTGGCTCGGTGCCATGGCTGCGTTTATCCTTGGTTCCATGGCCTATTACTTGATAAAGCCGGAAACGGTCGAGCTGGAAAAGAGCCGGACCATGGAAGTGGGGCGGGAATACAACTGGAAATTGCACTTTGTCTTCTCGCTGATTTTTGTGGCCATTTTTGCTGTGGGTGCGTTCCTTGTATCTCGAGCTATGGGCGGAATGTACCTTATGAGCGTGGGGCAGAAGACTTTAAGGAGTAGCGTTCAGGCGTCGGCCTTTGCCAATGTCAGCTTTGCCAGTTCCCCCTTTGTGGTGGTGACGCTGATGGTCGCCTCCTTCAAGTCTATCAATCCCTATAAGTGTATCAGGATTGCTTCATTCATTCTGGCGATTTGTGTCATTATATTATCTGTATGCGTGTACCCTGGACGTAATGCCCTATTCCTGTGCCTGGGCTCTTCCTTTATTCTTTTTCACTATCTAAAGAAACGCATACCGACCAAGGCGATTATCATGGTGATCGTCCTTGCCATCTCATCTTTCGTGGCGGTAGGTCTTGTCCGTTCGCAGTATGGAAGTTCCTCGCTGGAAGGGATGGGCTTGAAGTACGTGATGACCTTGCCCTATAATTACATTGCCAATAACTATTGGAATCTTGATTATGCGGCAAATCCCCCTAACGATAGGGAAATACATCCGTATACTTACGGCCTGGACATGGCGGGTGCCCTTGTGGAATATACGGGAGCGCCGGGTGGCTTTAGGTCGTCTTACGGGTGGGATGACGTCTTCAATGACCGCATCATGAAACAGCGCGGCTACAATACTGTTAGCTACTTGTGGGAAGTCTACAAGAACTTTGGAATTGCAGGCTGTATATTCTTCCCGTTTTTCGTTTCGTTCCTGATGTCGTTCCTTTATGAACGCATGAAGGTTTGCTGTCGCCCCCAGATGTTCGTACTGATGGCCCTGTCCATCTACCATGTGGGTTGGAGTTTCTTTGTAGGTGGCTTTAAGCTGGGCCATGTCTGGCTCTGGGTCTACCTTATCGCATTTATGCATTTCGCCTGCAAGAGAAGGCGCAGGCCGGCTGTTGCACAAACGGCTGAGCTAGATTCGCTTGAGCTTGCTAAGAATTAGGTTCTTGCAGGAATGGCGTTCGTCGGCGTTAAGGCCGAATATCCATGTGGCACCGATGACTGCTGTTGCCGATATGGCAGAAAGCACGACAAAGCGTACGACGCCCTGAACGGGGATTTCTGCGCTGGCGAGGGAGATGCCGCCTGCCACTGACGAAACCAGGATGATGGGCCAGATGACCTTACCCAGATATCGTTTGAGGGGCAGGTGGATTTTGTCTTGCATGTAGGCGGCGCGCCAGAAGAGTACCACGAGGTTGATGGCGAAGCGCACCACGAAAACGTAGACCGGCGAGTAGTTCAGGTAAAG
This sequence comes from Fibrobacter sp. UWH9, assembly GCF_900129715.1. Lineage (NCBI taxonomy): Bacteria > Pseudomonadati > Fibrobacterota > Fibrobacteria > Fibrobacterales > Fibrobacteraceae > Fibrobacter > Fibrobacter sp. UWH9. Next base: position 17,096 of record NZ_FQWP01000007.1, read on the forward strand.
GACCAGCACACAGAGGGGAATGTTCAGGAAGGTGATTGCTGTTTCGATGATGTAGTAGTTGCGGACCTTTCCTGTGGCGAGAATGGACATCCATTGGGGACCGGCGATGGAATCGGTCAAAACAAAGAGGATCATCCACTTGACGAAGGACGTGGCGTATTCGGGCACTTCTACAAGCCAGATGCTGAAGATGAAATCGATGTTCAGCAGCAGCGGTGCCGCGAAGATGAACATCAGGAAATAGGAAAATTTCGAGACCCGTATGACCAGGGTGGAAAGGGATTCGAATTCTCCGTTTGAGTACTGCTTGACAATTTGGGGATTGCTTGCCGTCTGGAAACTGGCGACCAGCTGGTTCGTTGCCTCGGCGACACGGTTGGCGATTCCCATGGCGGCATTCAGGGTAACGCCGTGGAAAATGTTCAGGATGAAGTTGATGCCCTGGGATTTGCAGATGGAGGTGACGCCGCCAAAGGTACACCACCCGGAGAAGGAGGCCATTTCCCTGAAGAGCTGCCTGTCGCGCTCAAAGCTGTATCTGCAATGCTGGCTGAAGTGTCGCTTGCAGTAGACGGCGTAGGATAATTGCACGATGACGCAGACGGCGAAGGCCAGCGCCGCATAGGCGAGGAGCTTGTCGGCGTTGATGATGACCAGCATGTAGACGATGACCAATCTTAGCAGGGCGTTGACGATGCTGATGCCTGCGATAAAGGACATTTTCTCGTTTGCGATGATCAGCGCGTTGTAGGGGATGAAGACAATGCCCAGAAGGGTGCTGCCGATGGAAAACTGGTAGACAATGTTTGCGATTCCGATTCGGCCTTCGGGAATGTTCAAGTTATGGTTCAAGAAGTAAAGGCCCACGGTTTCTGCCAAGATCAGCAGGACCAGCGAGATTCCCACATGGATGTTCATGGCTGCCGAGAAGACTTTTGAAACCCTTTCAAGGTCTTTTTGGCCCAGGGCGAAATTCAGGTAGCGCTGGGTGGCCAGGGTCATGGAGGCAATCAGGAACGAGAAGGCGGCGGCGATGCTTCCGACAATTTCAAAGATTCCGAAGTCCGATACGCCCAGGTACTTGAGTACGATTCTTGACGTATAGAGGGAGACGACCAGGGTGAACGCCATCCTTATGTAAAGGAAGAGGGTATTCTTGGCGATGCGTCGGTTTACTTGTGACGGCATAGGATTCTTCTCTGGATGGACAGCTTAATTTTAAAAAGGTAAAGTACCGAGAACAGCCTTGCCTGACAGAGGCTGAGTTTAAGCAGGTCCTTCTTGCTGAAACATTCTCGGTTGAATCGCCTCAGTGCCTTTTGGCAGACATCCAGGTTGATAAATTCCAGGAAGTTCTTTCGGGTGGCGAAATAGGAATCCCGATTCTGCGGGTTGATGTAATACTGGATCAGGGAGGCCCATATGATTCTCGCGAAATCCGTGTAGACCCAGGATGTGTAAGTCTCGGTGGGGATGCCGTAGGCTTCGGCGATGGGGAGTTGCTGCAGGTACAGCTCACTGTTGGCGAGAATGGATCCGAAATCCTTTCGGACGGCCTGGGAAAGGGAACTTTCCGATTCGCGATAGTGGTAGAAGGGGCGTGCCAGGTAAGATATTCTTGGACGTTTGCAAAGGGCGTTCAGGAAGAACATCCTGTCTTCGCCAAGAGAGATTCCCGACCTGAATTTTAAATCATTTTTCTTTAAAAAATCAGCTCTGTAAAATTTGCAGCAAACACCAATAATGATTCCGCAGTGGAGCGGATTTGTCTGTACCGCATTTTTGATCAGTTCGACCAGGTTCTCGCCTTCGAAATGGCCGATGTCTTTGGGGAATGCCTTGAAGTTCTGTTCCGAAGTGGCCGTGTTTCGATAGTTTTCGAAGATGGTAATGTCGGAATTTTGGGCTACGGCGTAGTTGTATAAACTTTCCAGTGTGTCGGTATCGAACCAGTCGTCGGAATCGAGGAATACGATGTAGTCGCCGGTTGCGTTCTGGATGCCGAGATTGCGGGCTTCCGAGACGCCCTTGTGGTCTTGTTTTAGAAACTTGACGCGGGTGTCGGCGGCGTAGCTGTTGCAAAGCTGGATGCAGGGGGCGACAGTTTCGTCTTTCGATGTGGAGCCGTCATCGATGATGATCAGCTCGATGTCCCTTAGCGTCTGCCCTAACAGGCTCTCGATACACTGCTTGAAAAAATCGGGAGGCGTGTTGTAGGACGGCGTGATGATACTGACTTTGGGCATGATTTTTTTTATATTCGCTAGGGTTCTCAGTAATTTAAAAAATTAATCCACCAGAAGAATAACAGGCATGGCATCCAACGAAAGAAATTACGGAATTGATTCACTGCGCATTGTTTCGATGTTCATGATTGTCATGTTGCATGTGCTGGGGGCCGGGGGCATCCTGGCCAAATCCGCCTGGGGAACCACCCACTATTTTGCCGCCTGGGGTGTGGAAAATCTGATCCTCTGCGCGGTAAACTGCTACGCCCTCATATCGGGATTTGTCGGGGTTTATTCGAAGTTCAAGCTGAAGAATATTGTGTCGCTCTGGTTCCAGGTGGAATTCTATTCGCTGGGAATCGCGGTTGCGCTTTACTTGCTTGCTCCGGGCGTTTTCGGGACTGGCGATCTGGTAAAGTCGGCGTTGCCGGTGCTTTTTGAACGTTACTGGTATTTTTCGGCCTATTTCTGCATGTTCTTCTTTATGCCGTTCATGAACCGTTTTGTGCTGGAGGCGCCTAAGGATCTGCAGAAGAAATTCCTGGCCCTGTGCTTTGTGTTGTTGGCAGTCTTGCCCACGATTGTCGATGAGGATGTATTCCATTCCATGAACGGTTACAGTGCGCTGTGGCTTGCCGTGATGTATATCCTGGGGGCTTATATGCGCCATCATGGGGCTTGGCTTGGCAAGAGCAAGTTGTTCTGCGTGAGTGTCTTTGCGGTTGCCGTGGGCTGCAATCTGCTGGCGAAATATGGGCTGGCCTTTTTGTCGATTCGCCTGACGGGTTCCGAGAGCATTCACACCAATGTGCTGCTGGAATACACGTCCCCTACGATTATCGTGGCTTCGGTAATGCTTTTGATCCTGTTTTCCAGAATTAAATGGGGAGCCTGCGGGGCCGCTGTCGTAAAAGTTCTTGCGCCCCTGACTTTTGGGGTTTACCTGATTCATATGCAGCCCATGGTTTGGCAGTATCTGGGCGAGGCTCCCTTTTCCTGGATTTTGGAACAGCCGGTATACAAAGCTACCCTTTTATTTATAGGTTTGGTTGTCGGCATCTATGTATCTTGTTCTGCAATTGAATTTATTCGTAGAACGTTCTTTAAAATTTTGAGGGTTTCTACCCTAGAAAATCTGGTTTCCGAAAAGATTTCCGCCCTGTGTCGCCGATTGCTCGCCTTTTTTTAGGTCAGACGCATTTTTTCGTAGACAAAAACTCCCTTTGTAACGATAAATTGGTTGTAAAGGGTTAAGTGGTTGTTTTGATTTTTTCTAACTTTGGGTGCAAAATTGCGAGAGTGGCGGAATTGGCAGACGCGCCAGACTTAGGATCTGGTACCTCGGTGTGTGGGTTCGACTCCCACCCCTCGCACGTCTTTAACATCTAACAACCGATAAGAAATCGATTTTCGGAGTTCATAATGACAGTTGAAATCAAAGAAACCAGCGCCACCAAGCGCACCCTCGAAATTACCATTCCGCAGGCCGACCTCAAGGCTCCCTTCGAAAAGAAGGTGAATCAGTACAAGAAGCAGGTTACCCTGAAGGGTTTCCGCCAGGGCCAGGTTCCCAAGGCTATGATCCTGAAGCAGTTCGGTGAATCCATCCGCCACGAAGTTGTGGATGAAACCATCAACAAGATCGTCCAGGATGAACTGAAGAAGGCAAACATCATTCCCGTTGGCCAGATGAAGGTTGTTGATTTCAAGGATGACAAGGAAAACGACATCGCACTTAAGGTGGAAGTCGAAATGGATCCGGTCATCGACATCAAGGGCTATGCTGACACCGGCATCACCGTTCCAGCCATTGCTGTAAGCCAGGAAGAAATCGACAACGAATACAACCGTCTCATGCAGATGTGGAGCAAGGACGAACACGTCGATCGCGAAGCAAAGTCTGGTGACGTTGTCGTTGGCAACTATGTTGAAGTCATCATCGACGGCGAAAAGCAGGATCTGCCGGAAAACAAGGAATTCCGTTCTCTCCTCGGCGAATCCGCTTCTCCGGGATTCGATGCAGGTCTCGTCGGTGCCAAGGCTGGCGAAGCTAAGGAAGTCAACTTCCAGTATCCGGAAGACCACAAGGACGAACGCTATCGCGGTAAGACCGCTCAGTTCAAGGTCGAAATTACCGACGTTCGCGAAATCGTTCCTCCCACCATGGACGAAGCCTTCTTTGAACAGGTTGGCGTCAAGGACGTTGAAGACCTGAAGAAGAACCTGGCCGAAGGTATCGAAAACCAGAAGAAGGACGCTGCCAAGAACAAGGCTATCAACGAAGCTATCGACAAGATTATCGAAGCTAACCCGTTCGAAGTTCCCGAAGCTCGCGTCTACGACCTGATCCGCTGGTCCATGAACCGTAACGCCCAGAGCGAAAAGGATGTTGTGGAACCCACCGAAGAACAGATCAAGGCTCTCTCTCCGGAAGCTGTCCGCGAAATCAAGAAGCACCGCATTCTGGACTTCGTCGCTACTGCTGAAAAGATCCGCCCGGCCCAGGCTGACGTCGACGCACGTCTCCAGGTCATGGCAAACGCATATCACGTGGACTTCGAATCCCTGAAGAACCACTTCCGTCAGTCCGGCCGCATCAACGGTCTCCGCGACGAACTCCGCGTCCAGATGGCCGCTGACTTCATCGTCGGTATCCGCCCCGCTGCCGAAGAAAACAAGTAAGAGGTAAACTCATAATGATCATTCCTACCGTCATCGAGACCACCGGACGCGGTGAACGCGCCTACGATATCTATTCCCGTCTTCTTAAGGAACGCATTATCTTTTTGGGAACTCCCATTAACGATGAAGTGGCCAACAATGTGATGGCCCAGCTGATCTTCCTTGAATACGAGAATCCGGAAAAGGATATCACGCTGTACATCAACAGCCCGGGTGGTTACGTGTCGGCAGGTTTGGCCATTTATGATACCATGCAGCATGTTCGTCCGAACATCGCTACAATCTGTATTGGTAGTTGCGCCTCTATGGCTGCTGTGCTGCTGGCTGCAGGAACCAAGGGCAAGCGTTATGCTCTCCCTCATTCCCGCATCATGCTGCATCAGCCTTCTGGCGCTGCCACCGGTCAGTCTACCGATATCCAGATCACTGCCAAGGAAATTGTCCGCACTAAGGATACTCTGGCAGAAATTGTCGCCAAGCATACTGGCAAGGCTATCGACGAAGTCCGCGAAAAGACCGACCGTGACTTCTACATGAGCCCTGAAGAAGCCAAGGCATTTGGCGTTATTGACGAAATTTTTGTGCCGCGTAAAGAGGGATTTTAATGTATCGTAGCGGGAAGAACCATCCGACGGTGAATTGCAGTTTTTGTGGCAAGCCGGCGGAACAAGTCGAGAAGATGATTACAGGCGCAGGCGTCCACATTTGTAGTGACTGCGTTTCCATGTGCCATCGTATTATCGAAGAGGATCGTACCCGCAGAGCGCAGGAAACCGCAACTGCTGAACTGACTGCAAAGCCTCTTCCGCATCCGTCCGAGATCAAGGCTCACCTGGATGAGTTTGTTATTGGTCAGGACCAGGCCAAGATGGCTTTGTCTGTAGCGGTCTACAACCATTACAAGCGTTTGCGTTACAAGGCTACGAATACCGACAAGAACGCTGTAGAAGTTGAAAAGTCCAACTTGCTTCTGGTGGGCCCCACCGGTTCCGGTAAGACTTTGCTGGCCCAGACGCTGGCCCGCTTCCTGGATGTTCCCTTTACCATTGCCGACGCTACCGTGCTGACTGAAGCTGGTTACGTGGGCGAAGATGTGGAAAACATCATCGTTCGCCTTTTGCAGGCTGCCGAATATGACGTGGCCAAGGCCGAACGTGGCATTATCTTTGTGGACGAAATCGATAAGATCGCCCGCAAGTCTGCCAATCCGTCTATTACCCGCGACGTGAGCGGTGAAGGCGTGCAGCAGGGGCTTCTGAAGATTCTCGAAGGTACCGTGGCTGCTGTTCCTCCTAAAGGTGGACGTAAGCATCCCGAGCAGGCCCTGGTGCAGGTGAATACCCGCAATATCCTGTTCATTTGCGGTGGCGCCTTTGAATCTCTGGACAAGATTATCGCCCGCCGCGTAAACAAGGGCGGCATGGGTTTCGGTGCCGATATCCGCAGCTCCGAAGAAAATACCCTCAGCGAATTGTTCAAGGTGATGGAACCTGATGACTTGATCAAGTTCGGTTTGATTCCTGAAATCGTTGGACGTTTGCCCATCGCTGTCGCTCTTGAAGAACTTGATGAAGCCGCATTGCTGAACATTCTGACTGAACCCAAGAACGCCTTGGTAAAGCAGTACAAGAAGTTGTTCGCAATGGACGACATCGAGCTGGACTTTGAACCGGAAGCCCTGAAGGAAATTGTCCGCGAAACTATCGTTCGAAAGACTGGTGCCCGCGGCCTCCGTTCCGTTATGGAAAAGACCTTGCAGCGTTACATGTTTACCATGCCGGGTTCTGGCGAGAGCAAGCTTGTAGTGACTGCCGAAATGGTCCGTCAGGCTTTGGACAATGTGGTTCCTGCTGACGAAACTGCGGCGGCTCCCAAACGTACTCGTAAGAAGTCCGTATAACTCTTCGATTAATGGGTTGCACTTGATTGTGTGCGGCCCATACCCTGTGGGACTTACCCGCAAGCCTATTTTTTGGATGGTCCTTCTTCGGAATGCGACCTCCATTTTTTTATTTTTGGATGACTCAGGATTTTCGTTTCGAATTCCTGCACTGGAGATTTTAATTTGGCCACTGATTTTTCTAGAACCTATCCGCTGCTCCCCCTTAGAGATGCTATCGTATTTCCGCTGACCACCCGCCGCATTTTGGTAGGCCGCGACATTTCGCTGAAGGCCCTGGAATACGCCGAGGCTCATGACAATGTGATTATCCTGGCCGCCCAGAAAAATATCGAGCTGGAAGAACTGGAAAATCCCATGCTGGACCTTTACTCGGTGGGCGTCATGGCCCGCATGAGCAACGTGACTCCGTTCCCCAACGGTTGCGTGAAGGTGGTGCTGGAAGGCGAAGCTGTGGTGGACCTCCGTTCCATGAACATGGAACTTGGCTTTTTGCAGGTTACGGTTTCGGCCCATACTCCGGCGGTTCTGCTGACTGACAAGAGCTCCCGTTTCGAGAACGTTCTGGTGCAGTTCCGCGAATACGCCATGCATCGCAACATTACCGAAGGCATGGTGGACGCCCTGTTTACCATGGATAGCCATCTGAACGCCTTCTACGGTATGATTCCCTTCTTGCAGGTTTCCCTGTCTGAACGTCAGCGCCTTTTGGAAGTAGGTTCCATCGACGAGTTGGCCGACAACCTGATCGAGATTATGCAGGCTTCTGCCGTCAACGACACCTTGATGGTGAAGGTGCAGCAGAATGTGCGTCAGAAGATGGCCCAGCAGCAGAAGGAATGGTTTATTTCTGAACAGATCCGCCAGTTGCAAGATGAACTGGATGGCGAAAATGGCCAGTCCGAACCGGATCAGCTGCTGAAGAAGATTAAGGAAAAGAAGTTTGCGGAACCGATCCGCGAAAAGCTGGAAGAGGAAATCGGCCGCATGAAGCTGATGCAGCCCACTTCCCCGGAATATGCCGTCAGCCGCAATTACCTGGACTGGTTCCTGACCCTTCCGTACAACGTGTACACGGAAACCAGCCTGAACATGAAGAAGGTGAAGGCCGAACTGGATTCCAAGCATTTTGGTCTGGACAAGGTGAAGGACCGCATCATGGAATACATCGCGGTCCTGAAGCTTACCGGCACCGAACGCCGCGCCCCCATCCTCTGCCTTGTTGGCCCTCCGGGTGTCGGCAAGACCACCTTGGTGGAATCTATCGCCAAGGCCATGCAGCGCAATTTCGTCCGCATCACTTTGGGTGGCGTCCGTGACGAAGCTGAAATCCGCGGTCACCGTCGCACTTACATTGGCGCCATGCCGGGTCGATTCATTCAGGCCCTGAAGCGCGCCAAGTGCATGAACCCCATTATCCTTCTGGACGAAATCGACAAGATGGCCAGCGACTTCCGCGGTGACCCCGCCAGCGCCATGCTTGAAGTTCTGGATCCGGAACAGAATCACGACTTTACCGACCACTTCATGGAAGTGGGCCTGGATCTTTCCCGCGTGCTGTTCATTGCGACTGCAAATAACGAAGGCGAAATTCCCGAACCCCTCCGCGACCGTATGGAAGTGGTGCGTCTGCCGGGTTACTTCCCCCACGAAAAGGAAAAGATTGCGGCCAACTACCTGGTGCCCCGCATCTGCGAACGCACCGGCGTTACCCTGGACAAGGACATCGCCTTTAACGAAGACGTGATCCGCCACGCCATTCGCGGCTGGACCCGTGAAGCCGGTGTCCGTGAACTGGAACGTGTGCTGGAACGCATCGTTCGCCATCGTGCCAAGGACATGGTGACGGGCAAGAAGTTCAAGGCCGAACTTTCCGAAAAGACTTTGCAGGAATATCTGGGAGCCGCCCGCTTCCTGGATAGCCAGCTCCCCGAATCCGGTCGCCCGGGCGTTATTACCGGCCTGGCCTGGACAAGCGTGGGTGGCGAAATCCTGCCTATCGAATGTACCTTGCTGCAGGGCAAGGGCGGCCTGCTGCTGACGGGTAAGCTGGGCGACGTGATGAAGGAATCTGCTCAGATTGCCCTCTCCCTGGTTCGCGAACGTCTGCAGAATTTCGGCATCGATCCTGACGTGGTGAAGAATACCGACATCCACATTCACGTGCCCGAAGGTGCCGTTCCCAAGGATGGCCCCTCTGCCGGTATTGCACTCACCTTGTGCCTGCTTTCTGCATTTACCCGCCACCCCGTGCCCACCGACATCGCCTTTACCGGCGAAGTGAGCCTCACTGGCGCCTGCCTCCCCATTGGCGGACTCAACGAAAAAGCCCTTGCCGCTCTGCAGGCTGGCGTAAAGACCTTGCGCCTCCCGGAACAGAACAAGAAGGACGTTGACGAACTTCCCGCTCCGGCGAAGAAGGGCCTGAAGATCTTTACCCACAAGCACATTGACGAAATTATCAAGATCCTCTTCAAGGGTGTCGATAAGAGCAAGTGCTTTAAGGTGGTGACGAAGGAAGGTTCCGCAGACGGTAAAAAGAACTAAGGGTCGGTTTCGTCCCTAGACTCTGGAAATTTCCGCACTGGACTTTAGACGGTCTGGTGCGGATTTTCTATTTCCCTTTTATAGTTAGCAATTCTATTTTGCGGACCTATATATATTACTTTGTTTAAAAGAGCCGGTTGCATAATGAACGGCTGAAAGGCCGCTCCCTTGTTTCGGTATAGTGGCAAGTGTATATTTGGGCCATGAAGAATTTGAATCTCGTTGGCACGACCTGGATCGGGAACAGTTCCCTTTTGGACGAAGAACTTGTGGGCGTCTTTGCTTCGGACCGGAGCGATATTCTGATGCCTCGCCGGCGTGACCATTGGGCGGCTGATGCAGGTTTGGAAGGTTGCAAGGTGGTTGGCTCCTTCCGCAATCTAAGCGAAAGGAATATCCTGGAAATTCTTTTAAGGTATGGGGGACACGCCGTATGGATTGTAGACCGCAAACTTCCCACCATTTACAGTAGCACCTGTTGCCAGGCGTTTGCAGAAGGCCGTCTTTTGGTGGTTTCCTGTTTTTGGAACGATGAGAGTCTGTTCAGTACAAGGCAATATTGTGCCGACTTTGTGCAGCGCCTTGCCTCCCGATTGATACTGTGGGCTCCTTCAAGCGGAGGTCTGATGCAACGGGTGGCTTCCTGCGCGTACCGCAATGGAAAACTGGTAGAAGTCCACTGAAGCAGTTCAGTGTAAAAAGCTATCTTTGCTCCCATGCCTATCTTATCAGCACAGAACATTCTTTTGCGTCTTGGCGGAACCGCTCCGCTGTTGGATAACGTTTCCTTTGATGTTGAACCTGGCGACCGCATTTGCCTGGTGGGCCGCAATGGCGAAGGAAAGTCTACGCTTCTGAAGGTTCTCACTGGCGAGATGGAATACAACTCCGGCGATATCGTGAAGAAGACTGGCCTTCGGGTCAGCCGCATGATTCAGGAAATTCCCGCCCACATCGACGGTACCGTCCGCGACATTGTGATGGGGAAGGTGGCGGCAGGCAGTTCCGCCGGCTGGACGGGCGTAAAGGATGGTTCCAACGAAGATGGACATCATGATTCTGCAGCAGAGGCGATTCTTGGAAAGACGGGCATCGATGCGGACCTGCCTTACGATAGCTTGAGCGGTGGTCAGAAGCGTAGGGTGCTTTTTGCCCGCGCCGTGGCCGAGGATCCGGATTTGCTTTTGCTGGACGAACCTACCAATCATCTGGACATTCCCGCCATCCAGTGGCTGGAAGGAATCGTGACCCGCCTGAATTGCGCTGTTATGTTTGTTAGCCATGACCGAGCTTTTGTCCGCCGCGTGGCTACCCGAATTTTTGAACTGGACCGCGGTCGCGTCCGCAGCTGGAATTTCCCCTACGACAAGTTCGTGCAGTTCCGCGATCAGGCCCTGGCCGAAGAAGAAAAGGCCAACGCCCTTTTCGACAAGCGCCTGGCCGAAGAAGAAGTCTGGATCCGCAAGGGCATCCAGGCCCGCCGTACCCGTAACGAGGGCCGCGTCCGCGCCTTGATCAAGATGCGTCAGGAACGTGCCGAACGCCGCGTGCGCACGGGTAACGTGAATATGCAGATTACGGAAGCGGAACGTTCCGGCCGTATGGTGGCCCGCCTCACCGACATCAGTTATGCCTATGCTGACGAAACGACGGGCGGCGTCTCGCTGCCTCTCATCAAGAATTTTTCTACCGAAGTTTCCCGCGGTGACCGCATCGGCATTGTAGGCCCCAACGGTAGCGGCAAAACCACTCTCCTGAAGTTGATCCTGGGCGAGTTGCAGCCGGACCAGGGCGAAGTTCGCCTGGGCAGCAATCTTGAAATCGCCTACTTCGACCAGATGCGTACCCGCCTCCGCGAAGACAAGAGCCTTATCGAAAACATTGGCGATGGTCAGGCCTACATTACCTTGAACGGCGTCAAGCGCCATGTGCTCAGCTACCTGCAGGACTTCCTCTTTAGCGCGGATCGTGCCCGCGGTCCCATTAGCGCCTTGAGCGGTGGTGAACGTAATCGCTTGCTTTTGGCCTGCCTCTTTAGCCACCCCAGCAATGTGCTGGTTCTTGACGAACCTACCAACGACCTGGATATGGAAACCCTGGACTTGCTGGCGGAACTTCTGGCGGAGTACAAGGGAACTGTCCTTACCGTGAGCCATGACCGCGCCTTTTTGGATTCCGTGGCCACAGGCATTTTGGCCATCGAAGAAGACGGAAACATTTTCGAGGCCGTGGGCGGTTACAGCGATTACGAAGCTAACAAGAAAATCCGTGATAAGGAAGCCGCAGCGGCTGCCCGCGTCGCCGCCGAGAAGGAAGCTTCTCGCAGCTCCGCAGCCAGTAACGCAAACGGCGGGGAAGGCGTGAGCTCCGCTCCCGCCAAGAAGAAAAAGCGCAGCTATAACGAGGAACGCGAATACAATTCCCTTCCCGAAAAGATCGAGAAGCTGGAAGCCGAAATCGCGGAACGCCAGGAAGAACTTTGCAAGCCCGAGGTCTGTACCAACGCCGCCCGCATCGTGGAACTGCAGAAGGAAATCACGGAACGGGAATCGGCCCTGGAAAAAGCCTACGAACGCTACGAGGAACTGGACTCGCTGGGATAGGCGGCAGGTTTCAGGCAATGGGCGCGAGCAATGAGCAATGAGTTGTGAGCAATGAGCGGTGAGGTCGGCCTGCGGCCTTTTAGGTATTGGGTCGCACCTGCGGTGCTTTTAGGCGCTTAGAAATGAATGAGCAATTTCGTTGCTTTTATAACCGGCGCGAAAATTAGTTACGAATTAAAAAGCCAGGCTCCTCCTGCGCGATTATCAGCCTGAAAGGAGCCGCAGGCTCCGCCCTCATCCCTGCACTGAAACTTTTCGTTCCGGTATTAAATTCCCTTTTTTTCATTAAAAATTAGCGGTACCCTTATGACGGGATACCATTTTTTTAGATGTGAAAAATGTTTAACCTTTTGACTATCATAAGTATTTTGAGTTTTGTAATCTTTTTATTATAATTATATGACGTATAGGATTTTGGAAAGAGAGGTCATTTATGATCAAGAAGATTGGAATTTTGACGGCAGGTCTTTTGGCTGGTTATGCCGCCGCAGCAACTGCTGTCGTTTTTTCGGATGAAGATGGCGTTACTGCCGATAAGCCCTACGCCCAGAGCTACATCTACGATTATGGTTCCGGTGCATCCATTGACACAACGAATGTGAATGGTGCCCGTGTTCTGGACTTTACTGCACCCACGACTACCGATGGCAAGTCCGGTGCCGGTTTCGGTTTTAGCTGGGTCATTGACGCAAGCTACAAGCCCAAGGTGACTTCAATTGCGACTTATAAGGGTGTTTGCCTGGCTTATGAGGCTGACGCTCCCTTCCGTGTAGATTTCAAGCAGTCTACCATTACCGATGACAACTATTACGGCATGGAAATGGCTGCCACCAAGGGTTCTTTAAAAAGGTCCTACATCGCATTCTCTGCCCTTACCCAGAGCTGGAAGTCTACCAAGACCGTAGCCTGGAATTCCGGATCTCAGCTGGGCGTTCAGTTCAGCTTCAAGGACTCCCACGCCAAGGCTGCCAAGAGTGGTTCTAACACGGTCACCCTGCATAGTTTTACCTTGGGGGATGAATGCGTCACTGCCGCTCCTAACGTAACCGAAGGTTTTGCTGGCTATAACGGCGGTTCCATCGACCTTGCCGAAGGCGCCGTTCATACCATGAATATGGCCGAGGTTTTTGAAGATGCCGACGGAGACGATCTGACCATTACCGTGAAGATCGTAAGCGAAAACAATTCTGTCAAGCTGGTGGATTCTACCAAGTACGACCAGAATAGCATCATCAAGTTCACGACCACCCCGAATCCCGATGGTCCCGCCAAGGTAACTCTGACCGCAACGGATCCCACCAAGAAGACCGCCACCTTCTCCTTCACCATCAATACCGAAGATACGGAAAACCTGCCGGTGGCCCAGAACATGGAATTCGAGGTCAAGGAAGATTCCTCTTACAAGAGCACTCTCCTCGTGAACAACCTGACCAAGATTTGCTCCGATGCCGATGGCGATGCTGTTGAATGGGTGCAGCTCAGTGAACCCGAACATGGTGAACTGAAGATTGCTGCCCTGACTGGCATATTCACATATACTCCCGCAGCAAATTTCTATGGTAAGGATTCCTTCACCTACAAGTGTGTCGAAAAGAATAACACCGATAGGGAAAGTGAAATTGGCGTTGCAACTATTACCGTAACAAACGTGAATGATGCTCCGGTGGTTAAGATCCTGACCAAGACTTTCTTGAATGAAGATGGTGATGAAAAATCCTTTGGCGATACCCTGGTAGTCGATGAAGATTTCGATGACTTTGTCCTGGTGTTCCCCAAGGAAAACATTTCTATTACGGATGTAGATGGCGATGACGATTATACTGTTACTGGAAAGGCAAGTGGTGTCGTTACCGTGAGCGTCTCTGCAACAGACGATAATTATCTGATTGATGTGTCGGCGATTAAGGATGCCAACGGTGTTGCCAAGGTTAGCCTCGTGGTTACCGACCCTGCTATTTCTATTCCCAATGTGATGTTCTATGTAAAGGTAAATCCTGTTGCCGATGCTCCCATTGCCAAGGGTGATACCTATGAAGTTCTGCAGGGCAAGAACGAAATTACAGCCAAGAAGGGTGTCCTTGCCAATGATGAGGATCCCGATGGTGATTCTACCTTGATTGCCGTTCTGGATGTTGAACCTTCCGAAGGTACTGTGGTCCTTGCCGAGGACGGCTCCTTCGTCTACACCACCACCGATGAAGATTACGAAGGTCCGGATGCTTTTGCCTATCACATTGAAAACTCCGCAGGTCTTAAGTCCGAAATGGCTGTTGTCATGCTGGATGTGAAGTACAGGAACAAGTCTCCCATTATGACTGTTGACGCCATTGACACCACAGTGATGGAAGATGCTGCAGCTATTGTCTATAAGAAGGCTATTGTGACTTCCTGGGCAACGGATGTTGAAAAGGAAGCTTTGACTTACAGCTTTGAAAGCAAAGATGGCAAGACTCTGGTGAGCTACACTTCTGGCATTTTGACTATTACGCCGGTTCGCAATGCCTTCGGTGAAGCTATTGTGGTCGGTACTGTTACCGATGGTAAGAGCACTCCTACTGAATTTAACATCACTGTCAATATCACTCCTGTAGATGATGCTCCGGTGGTTATTTGGAGAGGTACAGCTACAATTGATGGCAAGAAGTTTGTTGGTGAAGTTCCCATGGATTCCATCTTCACTGACGTTGATGGTGATGAACTGGGTTACATCATCGGAAGCCATTCGAAGCAGCTGGAAGTTGAAATTGTGGATGGCGTCCTGAAGGTTTCCTTGGCATCCGATACAGTTGAACTGTTCAAGGATGTGGCTTATCGCGTATCCCTTTCCGCTTACGATGCCAACGACACTACTAAGACTGTAGGCGTTGTGTTCTACCTGGAAGGTTCTTCTACTACGGGTATTACTCCCGTGGTGGCTTCTGCCAAGTTGAACTGGCAGGGGGCTATTCAGGCTAATCGCGGTACCGTCTCCATGATGGATATGCAGGGCCGCGTCATGTGGACCCGCCGTCTGCCGGTAAGCGAATCTGAAGTTCGTGCCGCTGCAGCGACGGTTCAGGGCCGCAAGATCCTGAAGGTAAATCAGCAGACCTGGACCATCAAGTAGTTTTTCCTTGTAAGCGGCGTGATGCCGCTCGCCGTGAGGTTCGCTCGCAAGCCTCGCTAGAGGCTTGAGGTCGCGACTTCGTCGCTAGAGGTTAAATTCACTCGGCTTCGCCGAAATGCAAAAAAGACTCCCGTGAGGGAGTCTCTTTTTTTTGTGTCGTCAGGCACCATTATTTTACCAGAAAGCGAGCTGCGCTTGCGCCCCCAACTACCTAAAAGGGAGCGCGAAGCGCTACCGACCTGATTACTTCACCAGTTCGCACTTCGTGCGCTTGGTCGAAGCTCGGTCATAGCAAGTGTAAAACACTTGCTGCGACTCTCGCTACTTTACCAAGTCTTCGGTATCGAGGGCGATGAGCAGTTCTTCGTTGGTTGCCACCACCATTGCCTTGGGGGTGCCTTCCTTGTTGATCATGTGGCCGGATTCCTTGCCAGCCTTGTTGTTGCGGTCTTCGTCGATCTGGTAACCGAGAAGGGCAAGGTTTTCCATGACGGTCTTACGGACCAGCATGCTGTTTTCGCCGATGCCGCCGGTGAATACCAGGGCGTCAATGCGGGGGAGAGCCATAGCGATGCCGCCGATTTCACGAGCCAGCTTGTAGCAGAAGGTTTCCAGAGCGATCTGTGCGCCAACGTGACCTTCGCTTGCAGCCTGGGTCAGGGTACGCATGTCGTTGCTCAAGCCAGAGAGGCCCAGCAGGCCGGATTCCTTGTTCACCATCTTGTCCAGACGGTCGATGTCATAGCCGTACTTCTTGCTGATGTAGAAGAGGATGGCCGGGTCGATGGAACCGGAGCGGGTTCCCATGATGAGACCGTCCAGCGGAGTGAAACCCATGGTGGTGTCGGCGCACTTGCCGTTGAGAATGGCGGAGCAGCTGGAACCGTTACCGAGATGTGCGGTAATGAAGCAGCATTCTTCCGGCTTCTTGCCGAGAATGGCGGCAGCTTCTGCAGTTACGAAACGGTGGCTGGTACCATGGAAACCGTAACGGCGGATAGCGTCGGATTCATAGAACTTGTAGGGGATGCCGTAGAGGAAAGCCTTCCTCGGCATGGTCTGATGGAAGGCGGTGTCGAATACGGCCACCTGCTTGTCCTTCAGGTTCGGGAAGAACTTCATGGCGCATTCCATACCGGTGGCGTGTGCAGGTTCATGCAACGGTGCGAACAGGACGATGCTGCGGATGTAGTCGATGACGTCCTGGGTCACCTTTTCGGACTTGATGTACTTACCGCCGTGCACCACGCGATGGCCGATGGCTTCGATGGTGTCGGTGAGCTTCTGCTCGTCCAGGAATTTCTTCACCTGGTCCACAGCTTCGGCGTGGGTGGGGCAGTCAAAGTTGAAATCAATCTTGCCTTCCGGGCCCTTTGCCTTGGTGTGGCCGTCAACGCCGATGTTTTCCACAAGGCCGCTGGCGATGGATTCTTTGGTCTTGGTGTCGATGACAGCGAACTTCACAGAAGAACTGCCGCAATTAAGAACGAGTACACGCATTTTTTACCTCTATCTTGGTCAAATATTCTTCGAAGTAGGAAGTGGGCAAGGCGGTTGGCTTCGGCTGCGCCGAAAGTACTCGTGTTGGGCAGGTCCTGCTTCAACGTTAATATGTTAAAAGTAGGAAATTGAATCAGAAAAAATTTTTAAATTTGGCGCAATGTTTAAGAGAATCCAAAAATTTGACGAAGGCGTATCACTCTATTGGTATTGGAACAATAGGCATTTTTCCGAAAAGACCAAGAGGTTTCTTCGCTCTTACGTACGCCTGGGTGATGGCTACGTCTGGATTCTTTTTGCCATTGTGCTTTTTATCCATATCGGTTGGCGAGCCTTTATTCCTGTAGCTATGGAAGCTGCCATTGTTACGGGCATTTCCCTGGGACTCTACGAACTGATCAAGCTTACGGTGAAGCGTCCCCGCCCCTTCGTGGTTCTTGATTCTATCAAGCCCCAGGTGCCTCCCATGGACGAATACAGCTTCCCCAGCGGTCATACCATGAACAACTTCGCTGTTGCCATGACTATGACTGCCGCCATGCCCTACTATGGCTGGGTGATGCTTCTGTTCCCCATGAGCTGGGGTCTTCTGCGAGTGTACTTTGGCGTTCACTGGTTTACCGACATCATTTGCGGCTTCTTGCTGGGTGTCGTCTGCTTTGGTCTGACTCACGGCATCTGGTATTTCCTGTCGCCGGTTCTTGCTGACTTGCTTCCCATGTTGACTTTCTAATGTCATCGATGATTGAATTTGTTAGTGCCGCAGATTTTTTTAAGACTGTTGGAAATGACGAACGTGTGTACTTCCTGGTTCGTCACGGTGAGCGGGACCATATAAAACCTAACGACCCTGATCATGGCGCCTTTGTCGGTTTGACGGACCGTGGTCGCGAACAAGCCCTTAAACTAGGCAAGTCCATTGCCGCTTCCTGCACCAGCGGAGTTTCTGCCGATTGCATGTTCTTTAGCAGTCCCGTAGGCCGTTGTATGCAGACCGCCGAATATATCGGCCTTGGTCTTGGGATAGATGCTCCCGATGTAATGCCGCAGCAACCCCTTGCGGAATTCTTTGTGAAGAATTACGATGCCTACATGGAAACTCACGTGACTGGATTTTACCAGGGGATTTGTCGTTGGTTGGATGGAACTGCCGCTGATTCCCGCTATGTGGACCCGGCTTATTTCCCCTTGGCAGCCCGCTCCCAGGAGATGGTCCAGTTCATGCTTTCTCACGGGAAGGCCCCTATCAATATCTTCTGTTCCCATGATGCCTGGATCGTACCCTGCCTGAATCATTTTTGCGGATTGCAATTCTCTCCCAGCCGCTGGATGAACTTCCTGACGGGTTTGGCCGTGGTCATCGGTAAGGACCAGGGATCCGGGGATGTTGGTGCCGTGAGACGATTTGTCCCCGTGACCGGCCTTGATACGGGTTGGATGCTTTTTTAGACGTTTCATTGTAAACTTTTTTAAATTTCTTCAAATAAAGTCTGCCTTTTTTGATTACATTCACTACCATGAGTGTTTCGAAAAACGCATATCGTCGAATTATCGTGCTTGGGTCGGGCTTCAGTAAGTCCTTTTGCCCCCAGATGCCGACCCTTCGGGACCTGAATAATCTGGTTCCTGCAGGGATTCCCGACGAATTCCCTCATTTTCGCGATTATTGCAGGAAGTTTCTGGATTTGTGCAATGGTTGCAAGGATTATCTGGATATCGAGACCTTGGCCACGTCCATTCTGTCTGCCCAGATTTTCCCGGGGGAGCGGGAGCGCCTGTATCATGCGTCCCTGCGTTTTGAACTGCTTCGCTTTATTGCCAATGCTATCAGTCACGAAGAATCGCTGGATGCCAGTTCGGCGAAGGTCTTGCGGACGTTCCTCAGACGTTGCGTCAACTGTTCTGGCGCCGGTGCCCGCGATACATTGCTTCTCAGTTTCAACTACGATACCCTGATTGAAAAGGCAATCTATTCCGACGAAGAACTGTCCTGGCAGGTGGCCGTAGATTATGGTGTCCGTATTGAGCCGGCTGACCGTACTGCCCGACGCGCCAACACCGGCCGTACCGTCGACTTGATCAAACTTCACGGTTCCCTGAACTGGTATGCCCTCAAGGGGGTGACCGACACGCTGGATCTCAATAGTGTGTGCCAGGTGGAGCCGGGGGATCGCAGTTTTCCCATCTATTGCGAAGATACGCCCATCTATATTCCCATGGCCCACGCCAAGGAAAGCTTCTTGCGCGGAAGTCTCTTTAACTTGCTCTGGAGCAAGGCCGATTACTACCTGAAGCAGGCGGAGGATATTTTCTTCGTGGGTTACGGTTTCCCCAAGAGCGACATTAACAATTTGGAATTTTTATTGCGGCACCGCGAACGGTTCAAGCGCGTGATTGTTTATGAACAGCAGGGGCATCCAGACCTGGAACGTCTGCAGTCGCTGTTAGGAAAGAAGATGGTGATCTGCGAAGATGCCAAGGCCTTCCTGTCTAAGCTGTGTTAAATAGAATCAGCAGTTGTTGTAATTAGCAACAACGGAAACGCCTAAAAAATAGTCCATGTTGGACTAGAAAAATGTATTTATAGATTCAGAGAGTTATGCCTTTTTAGGCGGAGATGTGTTATGAATCTATCAAGGAAATATTTTGTTGCTGCAACTGTGATCGGCAGCCTTTTTGCTTCTGTACAGGCTCAGGAAATTGCAACCTGGGCAGGTTTCCGTCAGGGTGCGGCAAGCTTTACTTTTGATGATGGTGCTCCCAGTCATGTGACTGACGCCGCCCCGGTATTTGACAAGTACGGCTATAAGGGTACTTTTAACCTTGTGACGACTTGGAATCCTAACTGGAGTGGTTTCCAGGGTATGGCTGATAATGGCCACGAAATTGCAAGCCATAGCGATAATCATGGAAACCCCATGCCTGATAACGAATCGGCTTCCTCAAGAAATACCATCAATGGCAAGATTTCCCAGAATTATGGCGTTGTCACGTTGGCTTATCCTAACTGTAAGTCCCCCAGTGCATCCTCTGTGAGCCAGAACTACGTTGTTGGCCGTATCTGTAATGGTTCCTGGCAGGGTGTGCCCGATATCTCGGGCAAGGACGGTCCCAGCGACTGGACCAAGGTTCCCGCCACCATGACTGGCTCCGAGGGAGACATCAAGAGCACTAATGACTTTACTGGCCAAATGCAAAAGGCTATCCAGCAGGGTGGCTGGGTTTCGTTCCTGACTCACGGTTTCCAGGGCAAGAGCAATGGTTACGCTACCTATTCTCCCACGGACCTTAGCGCCATCGACGGCGCTCTCAGTTGGGCAAAGCAGAACGATTCCAAGATCTGGGTTGCTCCCATGGGACATGTTGCCATGTACATCAAGGAACGCAAGGCTGCGAAGATTACTGAAAAGTCTTCTTCCGCCACCAGCATGAGCTATACCCTTACCCATAGCATCGCCGACAACATTTCCAAGTACAACTATCCTTTGTCCATTCGCGTCAAGAGCAGCTGGACCAAGGTTTCCGCAACCCAGGATGGCAAGGCCATCGAAGCCTCCATCAAGGATGGCTACATCTACTTTGATGCTGTTCCCAATGGTGGCGACATTGTGCTCTCTTCTGATGGCGCCGCTGTGGTGGACCCGGGTTCCAGCACTTCTACTGAACCTTCTTCCAGTGCTTCTGCCGAAGGCAATCCCTTTAAGGGCGCTATCGAAATTCCGGGTACTGTGGAAGCGGAAAATTACGACGTGAATGCCTATTCCCACAGCCAGGCCAAAAATGATGGAACCGCTTATCGTACAGATGATGCTGGCGTCGTTGTGGCCGGTGCAGGCTATGCCGCTGGTTATACCACTGCTGGCGACTACTACGAATACACCATCGATGTGAAGGCTGCTGGCAAGTACAAGGTGACCGTGAATGGCGCTACTGGTAATGGTGCCGATGGTTCTGTAACTGTTTCTGTGGGTACCGCCACTCTGGATGCCGCAATCAAGAACATGGGTGACTGGAATACTTATACCGAAGTCGAAGCGGGTGAATTGGAACTGGCTGCCGGAAAGCAGATTCTGCGCCTGACCATCAATGACAACAATTTGAATGTGGACTGGATCAAGTTTGAAGGCAATGGTGAACTGGTCAAGATTGCCAACACTATCCTGATGGATGCAGGCGCAGGATTGATCAAGTGCCAGATTTTCGATATGAACGGTCAGCTGGTCAAGTCTGCAAACGTCTTTGCCGGTTCCGCTCAGGAAGCATGGAAGGGCATTAACGGAACGCTGCGCAATGGCGCCTATGTTATGCGCTACGGTGTTGCTGGTAAGGCTACCCAGACCATTCGCGTCCGCAAGTAATTAAATCTCTCTCTTATTCTCCTAAAAACCGCCTCTTTGCAGATTATTCTGCAGAGAGGCATTTTTGTTTGAAATAATTCCTACCTTCAAGAAATAAAAAAACTCGGTGCCGTAAAGCGACCGAGTTTTTTGCTTGCCGCGGAACTGCCGCGACGCACCTTCTGCGATTAGCCGAGAATGTGCTTTTGCGCCTTCGGCGCTACACTCGGCTCAGATACTTCTCACCGCTTTCTACGCTCTGGTAGATGAGGGTGTTGATGGTCATGGGGCCAACGCCGCCCGGAACCGGGGTGTATGCGCTGGAAACTTCTTCCATACCTTTTTCGCAGTCGCCGACGCCACCCGGATGGTAACCGGCGTCAACCACAACAGCGCCCTGCTTGATCCATTCCTTCTTGATGAATTCAGGCTTGCCTACAGCGCCAACGACGATGTCTGCCTGCTTCACCAGCTCCGGAACGTTGGGTGTCTTGGAGTGGCAAATGGTAACGGTGCAGTTTGCGTTCAACAGCATCATGGCCATGGGCTTGCCGAGAATTGCGGAACGGCCAACAACAACAGCGTGCTTGCCGGAGAGTTCCACGTTGTAGGCTTTCAGAAGGCGCATGATGCCCTGGGGGGTGGCGCAGCCATAGGCCTTTTCGCCCATGGACATACGGCCGAAGCCCAGGCAGGTCACGCCGTCAACGTCCTTACGGGCGTCGATTGCTTCGAATGCGGCGCGTTCGTCAATCTGACGGGGAACCGGGTGCTGCAGCAAAATGCCGTGGACGTCCGGATTGTTGTTCAGTTCCTGGATCTTGGCCAGGAGCTGTTCGGTAGTGGTGTCCTGGGGCATGATGACCTTGATGCTGTCCATGCCCACGCGAGCGCAGGCATTACCCTTCATCTTCACATAGGTTGCGGAAGCGGGATCGTCGCCGACGAGGATGGTGGCGAGGATCGGGGTCTTACCGGTCTTTTCCTTGAGCTTTGCGACGCGTGCGCTGAGTTCTTCTTCAGTGGTCTTGGCAAGAGCCTTGCCGTCCAAAACGAGAGCTGCCATATTGGTCTCCAGGTTTAATTTTCTTATGGTTCAAATTTAAAAATAAGGTATGATGTTTTAAATATGCGGAAATAAAAAAATAAGAGCATAAAAAAACACCGCTGTTTAAACAGGCGGCGTTTTTCACAAAATGAAATACAAGATAGGGATATCTATTAGAAAATTTCCTTCAGGGCCGGAGCGATACTGCAAATCAGCACCCAGGGGTAGGAAAGGCTGCCCTTGAGCCAGCCGGTCTTTGCGGGCTGAACCGTAAAGGTGGAGGTTTTGCCCTGGATAGACGACTGGAGGGAGGCCTTGATACCTTCAAGGTCACGTTCGAAGTTTTTCTTGCTTGCAGAAGCCGATTCAATGTAATTTTCAAAGCGGTAATTCATACAATTTCCTTACACTCTCTTTCTTGGCGTTGTAAGTTAGTAATTTTCTTGTACCTTTCAAAGGGTTTTTGTTTACGCAAGTTTACGGTTTGGGGCGGTTCTAAATGGGGTTCCCGAATGTAGTTTTGGATAAAAGTGGCGTTTTTCTATTCAAAAACGGCGATTTCTGCCAAAAATGGATGCCCTGGGGGATTCTTTTTCGCTATTTTTTAGCCGCTAAAAAGTGTTCACGGCGTGTTCCCCGACACACTTTTTTGTAAATTGATGTGCAGTAAGTCACTGATTATAAAGGAATTAACATGAGTTTTGTCCGTCTTTTTTCTGCAATTTCCGTTTGCGCAGCCATGGTTGCATGTGGTGGTTCTCAAAAACCCGCTGTGGATCCCGCTGCCCCAGCTGCTGGTTCCGCCCCTGCCGATTCCGCAGCCGTTTCTGCCGAAGCCAGTGGTGCCAAGGCTTCTGTGGCTGTTCCCGGTGCCGGTTTTGCAAACAAGACTGACCGTTACAGCTATGCCCTGGGTATGGACCTGGGTAAGGCTATTGCCAATGTGAATGCTCCCGTGAACATGATGCTCTTGATGAGCGCCATCCAGGATGTGGTGGATTCCAACCGTAAGGTCCTGATGGATGATTCTACGGCAGAAAGTGCCCTTCAGGACTTGCTCCTGCTGATGCAGCAGAACAAGGAAGCCGATGCAAAGGCCGCTGCCCAGAAGGCTCTGGATGAACAGAACAAGTTCCTGGAAAAGAACAAGCAGGATCCTACCGTGAAGCTGACTCCCAAGGGTGTACAGTACAAGGTGATTACCGAAGGTACCGGCATTTCTCCCAAGGCTAGCGACAAGGTCCAGGTGCATTATGTGGGTGCCCTGCTGGATGGTACTGAATTTGACAATAGCGTAAAGCGCGGAGAACCGCTGGAATTCCCGGTGAATGCGGTCATTGCCGGTTGGCAGGACCTGCTGCAGGTTCTCAAGGAGGGTTCCAAGGTGAAGGCCTGGATTCCTAGCGACCTGGCTTATGGTGAAGCTGGCGTACCTCCCATGATTCCTGCCAATGCCATGCTGGTGTTCGAAGTGGAATTGCTGAAGGTCTTCGCAGAAGTTCCGCCTGCTGAAACGGTTCCTGCAGAAGTCGCTCCTGCTGAAGCTCAGCCCGCTGCCGACGCCGCTCAGCCGACTGCAGCCCCCGCCGAAGCCCAGCCTGCAGCCCCCGCTGAGGCCAAGCCTGCCAAGTAAGAGTTTTCTTTCTCTCTCAAGAAAGGCCGCGGTTAACTTCCCGCGGTTTTTCTTTTTGTTTTCTTTTCGTTATGCCATTTTGTTTCTGAACCAATTTTTTTATTATTGAGTTTATGAATCCAAATGACTTTACTTCCCAGCATTTTGAAATAGCAGGTTTCATTCGCGAAGTGTTCGGGTATATGGAACGCTTCAAGGGCCAGCTGTTTGTGTTGAAGATCGAAGACGATCTCATGAGCCATCCGCTTTTCCCTGTGCTCATGCGTGATATCGCCTTGCTCCACAAGACTGGGGTAAAGATCATTATCGTGCCGGGTACCCGCAATAGTATCGACGCCCAGCTCAAGGCCTGGAACGTAGAAACCAAGTTCCATTGTGGCGTACGTCTTACCAGTGAGCAGGCCTTGCCCCACGTGGAACAGGCTTCTCTAGGTGCGGCCCAGCACATTATGAGTCATTTGACGGCAAGCGGCCTTCGCGGTATTCAGGGCAACTGGATTTTGGCCCGCAGCATGGGCGTGATCAACGGTGTGGATTATATGCGCACCGGACGCATCGAACGCGTACAGAAGGATACTCTGGACCAGTTGCTGAACGAAGATTTCGTGCCTATCATTGCACCTATCGGCTGGAACAAGATTGGTCATGCCTACAATATCAGTTCTACGGAACTGGCTACCGAACTTTGCAAGTACATGAAGGTGGGAAAGCTGTTCTTCATCGGTAACCAGAACGGTATCAAGCTTGGCGGTCTCGTGACGGGTAGGAATACCAAGTATCTGGAACCTACCGATAACGGTTTGATTTCTGCTATGGATGTGGACCAGGCCAAGGAACTTCTGGAATTGAATTCTGACGTCTTGAATTTCGCCCAGATGGATTACTTGATGAATGCCATTCATGCTTGCGAGGCTGGCGCCAACCGTGTCCACTTGCTCAGCGGTGAATTTCAGGGAAGCTTGCTGCAGGAAGTGTTCTCTGCCCGTGGTGACGGTACCATGGTGTACGCCAACCAGTACTCTAGTATCCGCCCGGCCACCATGGAAGACATTCCCGATATCCTCCGCATTATGCAGGACTATATCGACAAGGGATTCCTGGTGCCCCGTACTCAGGAAAGCATCTCCGAAAAGCTTTCGGACTATGTGGTGTACAGTATCGATAACAGCATTCACGGCTGTGGCGCCCTCCATGAATTTGAGGATGGTATGGCCGAAGTGGCTGGCATTGCCGTTGGCGCCAACTATCGTAAGTCGGGCATTGGCGACGCCATTGTCCGCCACCTGATTTCCGTTGGTCGCATGAAGGGTTGCAAGAAGCTGTTCCTGCTGACCACCCAGGCTCTGGACTGGTTCTACCATTTCGGCTTTGTGGATGGTACTGTGGAGGAACTGCCCAAGACCAAGCGCGATCACTACAATCAGAAGCGGAAGTCTCGTATCTTGATGCTCCCGCTGGAGAAGTGACGCACCGCAGGTGCGTCATCCTGAACGAAGTGAAGGATCCAATCCCGCGAGCTGTACGAAACTAGGAACTTTAGTTCCTTAGCTGAATTAGGTTCGAAGGTGCAGGAAAAAAATTGATTGAAGAGTAACTGATATGAATTTAAAAATGATGGAAGATGGCTTCAAGATGATTCTTGAAGGTATGGGTGAAGATGTTAATCGCGAAGGCTTGCTGGAAACTCCCAAGCGCGTGGCCAAGATGTATGCCGAGGTCATGAGCAGCCTGACTGGAGAATTGAAGGCCGAAGATATCCTCAAGACCCGCTTCCACGAAAAGTATGACGAGATGATCGTTGTGCCCAACATTCCCTTCGCCAGCATGTGTGAACATCACTTCTTGCCTTTTACCGGTAAGGCCCATATCGCCTACATTCCCGGTGATTGCGTTGTTGGGCTTTCCAAGATTCCCCGCGTGGTGGAATTCTATGCCCGCTTCCCCCAGATTCAGGAACGCATGACTCGCCAGATTGCGGAACTGATCCAGAGGGAATTGCAGCCTAAGGGCGTTGCCGTTGTTCTGGAAGCAAGCCACATGTGCATGACCATGCGCGGTATCAAGAAACCCGGTGCTACCATGGTGACTACACAGCTTCTTGGCCGATTCAAGACCGACGAAAAGACCCGCGCAGAATTTATGGCTACTATTAACGACCGCCTTCGCTAAGGGTGCGGTCGCTGGCGCGAAAATTAATTTGTAAAAAATAAAAGTCTGATTTTTATCCACGATTGATATGTGTCAATCGTGGATTTTTATGTATAAATTAATGTAAAAATTTTTCTCGTTGACAAATTGTCCATGTTGACATTTTATCCAAGGAAACTCTTTTTGAACCTTATTTTCTTTGCCTGGTTCTAGGTACTTTTATTCTCGGTGATGGAATAAAAGGAGTTAAAAATGAAAAAGAATTTTATTAGGGTGGTCAAGCTGGCATTTGTTACTGCAAGTGCATTGGCATTCATGAACTGTGGTGATTCTGTAGCAGATGCTGTAGACGGCGCCCTTGGTGGTCTGTCTTCCAGCTCTGTGGTTGGCGAACCGGTAATCGATCCGGTAACTGGCGAACCCATGGTTGACCCGGTTACGGGTGAAATTATCTATACTAATCCGGAATCTTCTGCCGCTATGGATCCTACTGACAATCCGATTACCGGTGAAGAAAATGGTGACGTTGGTGGAGAAGGTGAAGTTGTTCCCCCCACTGGTGATACTCCAGCCGAAGGTGGCGACACCCCCGCAGAAGGCGGTGATGTTCCTGCTGAAGGTGACGTTCCTACCGATAACAATCCTTCCGATGTCGTGACAAGTTCCGATTCTGAGGGCGGCGTAACTGAACCGGCTTCCAGCACAAGCGAATCCGCTCCGGAAAGCTCTAGCGCTGTGGTCCAGGAAGCTCCTAAGGGTATCTTCCTTGCTAACGATACCGACGAAAACAAGGACTACATGGAGGTGGAATACTTCACAAACACCGGTGATAACGGCGGAGCCATTCTTGCTTATCCCAAGCGACTTTCCGAAACCCAGAAACATGGCGTTGTGCTGTGGGGCCCAGGTGGCGGTTCTAGCCCCTCACAATACGAAGGCATTATCCGTCGCCTTGCTTCCCACGGTTTCGTTGTAATCGCCACTAGCGAATCTCCGGATGGTACTGGCCGCGGCAAGCCCGCTCTCGACTGGCTCGAAAAGAAGAACAATACTCCGGGCGACCCCCTGTACCAGAAATTGGATATGACCAAGGTGGGTGCATCCGGTCACTCCATGGGTGGTCTCCAGTCCGAAGAAATGCTTATCAATGACGATCGCGTGATTACTGCAGTCTTGAACAACAGTGGCGACATGGCTCATGTGGATGGCACTAAGGTTCCTGCAACCAAGACTTTCGCCATCGTCTATGGCGAAGGTGGTATGGAACGCCCCAATGCAGAAGCTGACTACGGTAATCCGGGTGTCAAGGCTCCCGCTTGCCTTATCAAGATGACTGGTGGTGCGGTCGGTGCAAATCCTGAATGCCAGAACGGCGAATGTGGCTGGGGCCACGGTTCCGGTCCTTGGGGCGGCATGGCTGCTACCGTTGCCTGGATGCGTTGGCACCTGGGTGGCGAAGACTTCCGTAAGGCTGACTTCGTCGGTACCAGTGGTGCCTACATCAACGGCCCCATCGTTGGTGGCCCGGGTAACTGGAAGGGTCAGTGCAAGAACTTCTAGCCTGATAAAAAGTATCTCTACATAACACACTCCAAGGATTCCCCGGCGCAAGTCGGGGAATCTTTTTTTAGTTAGCGTTTTTGGCCTAAGGAAATAGATGTATATTTAGTGCGAATGGCGGATTTTTCCGCCACTGGAGACATTTATGAACGCAGCTATCCTTACTAATGAATTCCCGCCGGAAATCTATGGCGGTGCCGGTATCCACGTCAAGTTCCTGACCCAGGAATTGGCCAAGCTTTGCCATGTGGAAGCCCGCTGCTTTGGCGTGCAGAACGATGACGCCGACAATATCCGTGCTATCGGTTTTAGCCGTAAGTTGGGCCTGAATCCCAAGGATGACCGTTTCCAGAAGATTTTCAAGCCCCTGGATATTAACCTGCAGTGGGCAGCTACCATGGATGACATCGATGTCATTCATTGCCATACCTGGTACAGCCATTTCGGTGGCGTCCTGGCTTCCCGCCTTTTGCAGTGCCCCCTGATCTTGACGACCCACTCCCTGGAACCTCACCGCCCGTGGAAGGCTGAACAGCTGGGCGACGGTGGCTATGCCATGAGCTGCTGGATCGAAAAGACCGCCTACGAAGCCGCCGACGGTGTCATCGCCGTTAGCCAGGGCATGAAGCGCGACGTGATGAAGCTTTATGGCGTTCCCGAAGACCGTGTGAAGGTGATTTACAACGGTATCGATCCCGACTTCTACAAGCCCACCTTCAGCGAAGGCATCCTGGAAAAGTGGGGTGTAGACCCGAAGAAGCCTTTCGTGCTGTTTGTGGGCCGCATTACCCGTCAGAAGGGTATCAGCCAGCTGATCCAAGCTATCCCCCAGATCGACAAGAACGCCCAGGTGGTTCTCTGCGCTGGCGCCCCCGACACTCAGGAACTGGCCGACGAATGCAAGGCTCTCATTGAAGAAGTCCAGAAGACCCGCGAAGGTGTTGTATGGATCCAGGAACCGGTTCCTCATGAAGAACTCCGTGTGCTCTATAGCCACGCTACTGTCTTTGCAACTCCGTCCCTTTACGAACCTTTCGGTATCATCAACCTTGAAGCCATGAGCTGCGGTACTCCTGTGGTGGGTAGCGCCGTGGGTGGCATTCCCGAAATTATCGTGGATGGCGAAACTGGCTTCCTGGTTCCCCTGAAGGCTGTTTCCGAGACCAACTTCGAACCCGCCGACCCCAAGGCATTCCAGACCGATTTCGCAAACAAGCTGAACACCATTCTGGCCAACCCCGAAATGGCAAAGAAGATGGGCGAAGTGAGCCGCAAGCGCGCTATCGACGTCTTCAGCTGGAAGGCCATCGCTCAGCAGACCTATGAATTCTACCAGGAATGTATTGAGAGATATAAGAAGGAAGGCAAGCGCTAATTTTTAATGGGATCCCCGACAATGTCGGGGATTACTTATAGAAATCGCAAAAAGCCCGCGGGATTTAAACCGCGGGCTTTTCTTATACGGAAAAAGGACTTTACTTGCCAGTAATCTTTTCGACGATGGCACCTGTGGTCAGCAGTTCTGGGAAGACAATCTGCTTGCTTGCATCGCCCTTGGGGTATACTGCATAAGCGGGTACGCCAGATTTTCCAAGACTGCGGAGCAATGCATTCACTTCCGGAGTTTCGCGGGTCCAGTCCGCCTTGACGCGGGCCACGTTCAGCTTGTTCATTGCGTCGGTAAATTCTTCGCGGTTAAGGACGGCGGCTTCGTTTGCCTTGCAGGTAATGCACCAGTCGGCGGAAACGTCGATGAATACGGTGCGCCCGGCGGCCTTGAATTCTTCTATGAGGGCGGGGCTGTAACGGAACCAGCCGTCTTCTGTCATCTGTTCTGCCATGCGGGCGTTGAAACGATCGACGACTACGTTTTCGTAGCGGGGTGCGAGAACGCCGAACCAGAGACCGGCAAGAATCACAATGGCGCCTGCGAATCCGACCACTTCACGGCTGAAGGCTACACCCGGCGGGGCGATTTTCCCGATGAGGGCGCTGGCCACTGCAGATACTACAGCGATAACTGCGAAGATTCCTACGCCTGCAGAACCTGCCTGCTCGTTCACGACCCAGAGAAGCCAGCAGACGGTGGCCAGAAGTAAAACACCCATGACCTTCTGCAGGTAGGTCATCCAGATTCCCGGCTTGGGCAAGTGTTTCTGAACGGCGGGGAAGAAACTGACCAGGAGATAGGGGAGGGCAAGTCCGATGCCTGCTGCCGTAAAGAATAGGAACAGTACCGGCAGGCTTGCGGTAAAGGCGAATCCCATGGCGGTTCCCAGGAAGGGTGCGGAACAGGGGGTGCTGAGCAAAACAAGCAGCGCTCCCGTAAAGAAGGCGCCTGCCAGGCCGCCCTTGCTGCCGGCGGCATCCATCTTGGTGGTGGCTCCCCAGGGGAGCCACACTTCAAACAGTCCGAAGAAACTCATGGCGAAGGCGGTGAGGATCACCACCATGAAGGCGATAAAGCCTGCGCTCTGGAACTGCATTCCCCAGCCGGCATTTCCGCCGCCAATCTTGATGACGCTGATGATGGCTGCCAGCACCCAGAAACTGCAGAGGATGCCTGCGGTGGTGCTGAGTCCCGATGCCAGCAGGCGGCTGCGGGATTCCCCGGCCTGCTTGACGAGGCTGAAAATTTTCAGCGAAAGCACCGGCAAAACACAGGGCATCAGATTCAGGATGATGCCACCGACGAAGGCGAAGAACAGGAGGGCTAGGGTGCCGGCGAAACCTGCGGCGGAGTCTGCGGCACTTTCTCCAACGGCGGCGACTTCAGCGGCGCTTTCTTCTGCGGCGGTCTGCGGTTCGCTTGCGGTGCCTTCGTTTGCTGTGGCTTCACTTGCAACGGTTTTGGCGTCTGTTCCAGCGGTTTCTTCCTGCTGGAATTCCATGATGATGTCGAATTTTTCTTCCGTAGCGTTTACTTGCTGCGGCTCATCCCCGTCTTTACCATTTTTTTTTAGGTTAGCGTCCCCGTTGCCTGCGTTCCCCTTTCCAAAAGTATTCCCGTCCAGCGATATGGTCTTTTGGGCGGGTGCCAGGCAGATGGAATTGTCGCATGCCTGGTAGTGGAAGGTGATGGTGGTGGAGAGGCTGTCGAAGTTCTTTTCTACGCTGTCGATGGGGAGGATGACCTGGAACTCGCCGCGGAATACCAGGTTTTCAAGGTCCAGAGCCTCGCTGTATTCCTTGATGGGGGCGGGCCAGACGGGTTCGCCAAAGAAAATTCCTTGGGCGGAGACGTCAATGGACGAGGGTTTCAGGAATTCGTCGGCGGCAATGTTGGCGTTTACGTGCCAGTTGTCGGGAATGGTGATTTTGACGGTAAGTTTTGATCCTGCAGCCAGTTCCCCTGCCGAATAGGTCATGCTCATGTCCGGAGGGGGCATGTTGTTCATGTTGAATTCTTCGGCGAAGCTTGTCAAGGGTAAAGTCAGTAGCAAAATGCAAAATGAAGCATTTTGCAAACAGTTGTTGACAAAATAATCAAGAATCGTTTTTTTACGCATAGGGTTTCCTAGATTTGACTTCAACTGAAAACACTCTGTCAAAATTCCCGTTCTGACTATGGAAAATACGCGAATTTTTTCAGAAGAAGTATCCATTCGGCTAGAGAATATCTGGCGCAAGAATGCCCCACAAATTTACAAACTATGTTGCAAGCGGAGTAGTACAAAAGAGGCCGCCGATGATCTTTTTCAGGAGGTTGCGCTGAAGTTTTGCAAATATGCGAAAAATCTTAATTTGGATACCGCACTTTGGCCCTGGTTTTATAGGGTAACGTTGTGTACCCACTTCGATCTTTACCGTCGGGAGAAAATGGTTCTGCCCTTTTCTGTGCTGAGGGAAAATCAGGCGGCGTACGATGTTTATCCCGAACAGTCTTCGGTCCATTTTCGTAATGAATCCCGCGAGAACAAGGCTGCCGCGCTGCTCAAGACTTTTATGCAGGTGCTCAATCCAGAAGAAGCCCTCGTTACGGAACTGACGTATCTTGGAGGTTTTCTTTTGAAGGATGCGGCCCGGATTCTGACGAGAAATAGGGGGTACCTAAGCAAGCTTCGCTGCAGGGCTGTAAATAAAATGCGCAAAGAAAAGCGGCAAAGGGATGCCATCCTTGAAAAGATTGATGCTCCAATGGTTCTTTTGGAGGATTTGCTTACGAGGAACAATGAAATTTCGTAATTTTGTAATGTGAAGTTCTATACCTTACTACTGATTGTCTTTCTGACTGTTGCCCAGGCTTTTGCCGCGGAGAGCTGGCTTACTTTTTCTAAGCCCTTTCCTGTTAGAAGTTGCATCCCCTATGGTGGGGGTATTCTTTTGGCGACTGACGGAGGTATCCGTTACCGCGCCATAGACGGTGATCGCGTATTTCATTCTGAAGACGGATTGGAAGAGGCCATATTCCACGCCATTGTCGGCTATGAAGAACGGATTTATGCCATTTCCAAGTTCGGTCTGATTGCCGCATTGGACGCCCAAAGAAATGTTTGGGGAGTACTGAATAGGTCTTACGTCGCCAATAAGTCTAGAGTGCTGCCTGATGGAGCCGCTCTTGCCGATTCCATCATTGTTATTGCATTTGAAGACCGTCTGGCCTTTTTTGACTTGATTACGAAAACCTCTATTGCAACAATCGACAGAATTGGTGAATACAATCTGTCTGCAGATAATATCCAGAAACTTGTGGTTCACGGAGATTCTCTTTACGTGAATGTTGGCGAACAGTCCTATGTTCGCGAAATGGACTGGTATGATGTGGGCGGGGATGCTAAACTTTTTGATCCTTTGTCATGGAGCAAGGTTAAAGATCCGTCTCTGGTGAATGGATTGGTCGAAAAGGACTCCAACCTTATAAATATCGAAGGGGATATCATTGATGACCCCAGCTATACAATTAGTGCGACTCCCATTGACACTATCGAGGTTGCGGGAAACCAGGAGATTATTTACGATACTACCGTCGTCAGAAAGACTCGATGGATCGAGAAGGCCCAAGACAAGTATTTCCTGGTTGGCGATGAGGCTGTCTTCCTTTATGACCCTAGCCTTAACTCCCTAACAGACCTGTCACTGTTCAATGATTTCCCGCTGGGGGAACCCTATGAAGTTCATGCCGTGCCTACCGGTGGTGTCGTTGTTGGTACTACGGAAGGCGGGATTAGCTATGGGGGTGTTGCACCGTGGAGCGACCTGTCTTATCCTCTGCCTGGGATCGGTAGTCAATCTGCTGCATTTGATGCCCGCATCAAGTCCATATCGGTGCTGCCCGATGGCCATACCTTTTTCCACATCTGGGGTTTCGGCTTCTTCATGTTCATAAATTGGGGGCTGGATCAGCAGTTCTCCGTTGGGCTGAATAGCGGCGCCTGCCTGGATAACTACTTTGAAGGCCGTTATGATGACCTCGGAAATCCCTTGCAGTATGTTATTTCTGTCGGGTCGACACCTGCGCCGGACAGTTCCGGTTTCTTGACGACGACCTCCAACGGAAAGAAGTACAGCATAAACTATTTCAAGACCAATGGCGAAGTTTATTGTGCAAGCCAGGTGGGGCAAACTTCAATGGCTGGCCCTCTCTACGCAACGATCGATGAAGATGGTTCATGGCTTCTGTATGTGGGTTCAAGACAGGGCACGGCGATCGCTGCCGATGGCGGGCTTGACATCATTCGAATTCCTTCTCCCAAGAACAATGGGGGTGAACTGTCCGGTGCTACCATAGAAACATCTATCCCCCTGGAATCTACTCCCGTGGATATGGTTTACGACTCTATTGGGGATCGCCTGTGGGTGATTACGAAATCATCGCTCTACTATCTGGACAAGAATGAAAAAGACAAGGATACGCTTGTGTCGCCCAAGTCGACGAACGGTCTGCGTGCTTCCGAATATTCTGCCATTGACGTGGATATTCATGGCAACCTGTGGTTAGGTACGACAGACCAGGGCGCCTATCGTCTGTCCCTGAAAAACAAGTCTCCCGACACGCTGACGGTCAAGTCCTACAATGTAAAGAGCGGTATGTTGTCCAATGACGTAACGGACCTTTCCATTGACCATACCCTTGGGGTGGTCTGGTTTACTCATGCCAGTGGCGTCAGCCGTTATTACAACAAGAATCTCAAGTACTCCTCGAAGAATATGACCGATTCGGCAAAGGCCGACGTTTATGCCTATCCCGTTCCCTTCAGGCCTGCTGTCCATAACCGATTCGTTATTGCGAATATTGCAGAAGGCGCATCTGTTAGCATCTATAACCGTGGCGGTTCCCTGATTCGTTCCTTCCGAAAAGATGATACACTGGGGGGCAGCGTTGAATGGGATGGTCGCGGATTAGACGGAAATCTGGTGGCACCTGGCGTGTATTATTATGTTGTAAAAAATTCTTCAAAGGTGAAGAAGGGCAAGTTCATTATTATCCATTAGAGGGTTTGCTGGATGGTACGTCTGATTTTTTTGTTGTTCGTGATAAGTGTACTGCTGAATGCTTGCGCAGGGGAACGTCAAGGTCTCGTGTGCGAAGAAATGGAATATCGTCTGAATACCATGGCCTATTCTCCTGACCAGCGAGCTTATGCAGAAGAAGAACTTCGTGTCTGCCGTGAAGAGGAAGCCTTGAAAAAGGCAGATGGAGCCGCATCTCGTAAAAGCATTTATGACCGCTTTGCCGCAACGGATTCGACAAAGTCTGCTGAGTCTAGAACTGCCGCGGCTGACGAATCCCCTCGTGAAATTTCTGTTTCAGATGCATTGGGTGATTCGTCAGGGCAGGAAACGGTGAGCATCTATGACCGCTACGGAAGCAAGACTGTTCCGTCCGAAAGTGCAGGAACCGCTCCGTCTGCGGATGAGGTACCTGCCGATACTTCTGCAAGTGATGTTTCCAACTTCCAGTAGGGTGATTCATGGCCACAGTGCAAACTCTTTCGGGTGAAACTTTTGAACCGGGCCTGCCCCAGCGTTTATTGAAAATTGCGGGCGAAATTCGCGAGGCCGGTGGTCGTGCCTACTTGGTGGGCGGTTGGGTCCGCGATGCCATGCTGGGCGGTAACTGCCGTGACTACGACATCGAAGTGTATGACATGGAGCAGGATGACTTGATTGCCATTCTGTCCAAGTTTGGTCGTTGCAATTTGATTGGCAAGGCTTTTGGTGTCATCCATCTCGCCATGAAAGGGGAGTCTCTCGATTTCTCTTTCCCCCGTACCGAAAGCAAGGTGGGTTACGGACATCGCGGTTTTGTGGTCAAGACCGATGCCCGTCTGACTTTCAAGGAAGCCGCCCTCCGTCGCGACTTTACCATCAACGCCATGGGCATGGAACTGCCGGATCTGACTCTTTGCGATCCTTATAATGGTGTGGAAGATCTTAAGGCCGGCCTTCTTCGTCATGTGGGGCCCGCCTTTGCCGAAGATTCCTTGCGTATTCTTCGCGGAGTGCAGTTTGCTAGCCGCTTCAAGCTTAAGCTAGCTCCCGAAACGGTTGAAATGTGCCGCACCCTTTCGCTTGATGACTTGTCCATCGAACGTCTTTTCGAAGAATTCAAGAAGTGGTTGCTGAAACCCGGTAAGCCCTCTCTCGGCCTTCGCGCTTTCCTCGACATTAAGCTGGATGAATACTTCCCCGAAATTCGTCCCCTGTCCTTGAATGGCGCTGCAGATGATTCTAGCTGGGAAACTCTTGGCGAATTCCTCAACAATCTTTCCGCCGTCCAGGATCTTTCCGACGAAGAACGGATGGTCCTGATGTTTGCCGGTTTGCTTGCCGGTAATGCGTCCGCTGCTTCTGATGAGAAGTCCTGCGAAGAAGCGGTTCTTAAGTTCCTGGCTCGCATTACCAACGAAATCAAATTGGTTCGCGGTGTTCCCCTGCTGTTAAAAAATGCCTTCAGGTATGAGCCTGGCGAAAGCATTCCCCGGGATTCCGAAATCCGTCGTCTGTCGGTGGAACTTTCCGGACTCCGCCTGTATATCGCTTTCTTGCAGAGTAATACCCTGTACGCCGAAGAAACTCGGAACACCTACGCACAGGCCTTCAGGGTCCGCGCCGAAGAACTGGGTGTCTACGAAAAGGCGCCTACGGCCTATCTCACTGGCAAGATGCTGATGGATCTGGGTGTAAAGCCCGGCAAGCAAATGGGCGAGCTGATCAAGAAAAGTTTTGAACTGCAGTTGGATGGCGAAATCGCCGATGCCGATGCCGCCCAGTCCTGGGCCCGCGAGCGGTTGCAATAAACATTTGGTCCCGTGAACAACTGACGTAAAACTGCGAGCAGTTTTACCTCTAAGGATTTATTTCCACCTGAATAGTCCGGTAATTCCTGCCGGCACGCAGAACACGATCATAGGAATCTGGATCAGTTCCGTGGGGATAAACGCAAGCATCTTGCGCTTGCTATGCAACTTCCAGGATGCAATTCCCAGGAAGATAAAGTCGATGACAATCTTCGGCAAGATGCTGAACACGCACCACTGCCAGGGGCAATCGAAGAACACCACGCACCAGGGGCTGATAAACATCCAGATGTAATAGGTGTAAATCAAGGTCAGCATCAAAATGTACGGCTTGCTTTCGTAGCTGGTGCCGTTGCTGCTCCAGCGGGCGCGCTGGTTAAAGAGCTGCTTCCACGTGTGAACCGGTTCCGTCTCGATAACCGCTTCCCTGTCCAGGTTGTAGCAGACCTTGGTTCCCGGAATTTTCATCATCTTGTGGATGAGCATGTCATCGTCACCGCTGCTCAAATTAATCAGGTCGCCGAATCCGCCCACTTCAAAGAACAGGTCCTTCTTGTAGGCCAGGCAGGCAGCACTTGCCACGATGGGGTGTCCCCAGCTGAAACCGGCGGCTTCCATGGCGGTGTAGCCCAGGGTTTCCAGTTTCTGGAAAAGGTGAGGCATGGTGCGGGTGCCGTTATTCTGTTTCGGACCTTGGACAATGCAGATTCCGTCTACGAAGCGGCCCGCCATGGCGGTAATCCAGCTCTTGCGGGGAATGCAGTCGGCATCCATGGTCAAGAGCACTTCGTACTTTGCAATCTTGAAGGCGCTTTCCAGGGCTCGCTTCTTGGGGCTTGCGATTTGGGGCAGGTTCGGGTCCAGCGAAAGCACACGGAATCGCGGATGGTCTGCGGCAAACTTCTCGAGAATCTCCCTGGTAGAATCCGTAGAACGGTCGTCTACGCAGATTACTTCCCATTCCCCCACATAATCCTGGACCGCCAGGGCCTCCAGGGTGCGCAGGGCAAATTCCTCTTCATTACGCATGGGGACCACCACAGAAACGGTGGGAGTGGCCTTCACACCCTTGTAACGGTGCGTCTTCAACAGCCCTATTACAAAGAATAGGAACAGGAGCACATAGAGTGCAGTGAGGCTGCCGATAATTACACTACCCATGGTGTTCGCAAATTTAGGAAATTTCTACTTTTTTGCCATGATTCACGTTTCCGCATTTGTCCATCCTTCTGTAAAAATCCCCGATTCTGCTGTTGTTGGGCCCTGGTGCCTGGTAGATGAAGGGGCTGAAATCGGAGAAGGCGTGGTCCTGGAATCCAGGGTACATGTGTATGGCGGAGTGAACATCAAACCTGAAACCCATGTGTATGATGGTGCCGTTCTGGGGGCGCCCCCACAAGACCTGAAGTACGCCGGGGAAGAAACCCGCCTAGAAATCGGCGCCCACTGCACCATCCGCGAATACTGTACGTTAAACCGCGGAACCGTCCAGGGGGGAGGTTGCACCCGCGTCGGCGACCAGGTTCTGATCATGGCCTATTCCCACATCGGTCACGACTGCCAGATTGGCCGCGGTGCCGTTATCGCCAATGGTTGCCAGTTTGGCGGTCATGTTCGCATCGGTGAGTTCGCTACCATCGGTGGCGTTACTGCCATCCAGCAGCGCAACCAGGTGGGTGCATACGCTTTCGTGGGCGGAACCTATAAGGTGGACCGCGACGTCCCTCCGTGTACCAAGGCATCGGGAACCCCTATCCGTTATTGTGGTCTTAATCTCCATGCTCTCCGCCTCCATCCCGAAGAATTCCCCGAAGAACGTATCCGCAACCTGGAACAGGCCTACCGTATGCTGTACCGTAGCGGCCGCCCCGCCTCCGAAGTCATCGAGGAATTGAAAAAAGGCCCGGAACATCTGTTCCAAGCCTTCTTTGACGATCATTGGGCCGGTTCTATCGTTCGACCGTAGATTATTACATATTCTTCTGAAGAACTTCCAGAATCTTGGGGTACCATTCGCCGGCACCCTTGTCGTAGATGTCGAACTGAACTCCGGTAAAGCCCCAGATGGCCCAGGTATAGCCCAGCTGGTTGGCGACTTCCACGATAGCCTTGATGTAATAGGATCTGTTTTCGTCGTCTACGCCTTCGGCTTCGCAGGCGGAAGAGGCGCCAAATTCACCGATGTACAGGGGGGCGTAGGTTCCGTTCTTGCCGGGGAAGGTTTTCTTTGCCAGCTGGACGTAATTCTTCAAGTCGGCGACGATGGAGAGAGCTGCGGTCTGGTCGATGGGCTTCCAGAGGGAGCCGCATGCGCCGTTGTGTCCCTGGTGGCTGTAGCTATAAGGTTCATAGTAGTGACCGTCGATAATGATGTTGCTGTCCTTGATATCGGCGAAATCGCCCATCAGATCGAACTTACCGTAGTTACCCGGGTCAATCATGATGGTTCTGCCCGGATTGGTCTTGCGGATGATCTTGATGGCGCTGTCAGTCATCTGGGCCAGGATTTTATCCGACTTTCCGCGAGATTCGTTCAGGACTTCGAAAACCAGGGAGTCGTTGCTGTAATCCTTGAATTCTTCGGCAATCTGTTCCCAGATGGCGTAGAACTGCGGCAAGTACTTGTCGGGGTTTTCATAAAGTTCGTTAAAGTGGTGCTGGTTGATGACCACGGGCATGCCGAGGCTGTTGGCCACGTCAATATGGTGCTTCACACCGGCTACGCGTTCCGCCTGGATAGTGTAGGGAGGTTCCTGCAGGGCGGTCTGGTTCCAACGAACCGGCAGACGGATAGACTGGAAACCTGCGTCCTTGGCAATCTTGAACCATTCGTCATCAATGGGGTTGTTCCACTTTTCGTCCAGGTAGTCGTAGACCTTGCCTTCTGTGTAGCACCAGTCGTTTTCCTTGCCTTCTTCGCACTTTTTCTGGGGATCGATGCCGGAATCCCAGGAGTTACCGAAGTTGATGCCGTGTCCCAGCATCTTGTTGACGGCGATGGCGCGGCTGTAATCCGGAAGCGAGGACTGACCTGTGGGTTCGTCCTCATCGATGCCTGCGCTACTGGTGGGAAGTGCAGACGCGGAGGAGCCCGGTTCCTCGCTGGAACTGGACGGATCGTCGGAACAAGCCTGCCAAATTAGGGCAGAAGATACAATGGCGAGAGTGGACAGAATTCGTTTCATAAAACCTTTCCCGTAGTGTAAAAGTCGGTATTGTAAACATAAATTTAATTCGTTGAGGGTCATATTGATAAAATGTTTTTTTTGTTTACATCGGAAAACATGTTTTTTTGAGAAACTGGTATTCGTAGTGCATATAAAAATGTTATTTTTGGGCTTGTATTCAAATTTGATTATATTTGAGCACCGTCCGTTTTTGGAGACTCCTTAGGATATGAAATATATGAGAATCTCGTCGTTACTGAAGTGTGCCTTGGGCATGCTTCTTGCCGTTTCCCTAGCTGATGCGGCTTCCTTTAGCAGCTATCGCGATCGCGATGCTGGTCGTTTTGTCCTTAAAGAAGGCAAGTCCTTCCGCCCGGATAAGGATGTTGTAACCGTCATCATGCGTGAAGCAATTCCCCGTGGTGGTGGATATACCTACCAGTATCCCCGTGAAAACCCCGAACCGGTCCTCACGGATAAGTACGCCATGGAAGGCGCTCTTTCCATGGAAATGGAATTGATCGCTAGCGACTACTCCGGTATCGCAATCTGTATTGCCGGTTCCGTAGACCTGGCTCCGTACCTGGAAGACGGCGTCCTGGAGTTCTGGATCAAGGGTGCCCAGGGTGGTGAAAACGCTCTGTTCGTGCTTGTGGATGATGGCGTTAAGAGTAACGGTGAATCCCTGCAGGTCAAGCTCCGTTCCAAGGGTCTCGGTGAAATTACCACCGAATGGACCCGCTTTAGCATTCCTCTGAAGCTTTTCGGTACCACTGGTGTGTACTGGGATGCCAAGAATACTCGCGAAGTGATGCTCCCCTTCAACTGGTCTAATTTCAAGGGCTTCCGCCTCGAAGTTCGTAAGGACGAAAACGAATCCTTCAAGGTCTGGATGGACGATATTGTTATTAAGAAGCATGGCAAGGCTTACGAGGGTCCTGCCTACTATCCGTTCCGCAATGAGATCTAAGAGGACTAGGATTATATGCGCAAATTATCTCTATTAGCAACAACCCTGCTTTGCTCCTCTCTTGCTCTTGCTCAAGAGGATGATTATTCCGATTACGGTTCCGAAGCTTCCGCTGTAGAAGCTCCCGCAGAAGAAAGCGTTTCTGAAGAAAGCTCTTCCAACGAATCTTTCTACGATGCATACTCTTCTGATACCTATGGCTCCGATTCTTATGCTTCCGAAGCCGAACCGGCTACTGAGGTTGAACCTGCCGCTCCTGCCGAAGAAGTGGCCGCTGCCGAAGAAGTTCAGCCTCTCGGCGGTGCCAATGTTGAAAAGGCTCCCGCAAAGGTTGCTCCCGAAGCCAAGGTCTATATTCCTAAGGACCTGACCGCCGAACAGCGCGTTGCCGCCATCCAGGAAAACCTGGATACCCTGGCCAACGACATGGAATCTACCCTCATGGGTAAGGACGATGTTCCGCTGGCTGTCTCCGGTTACATGGCCTTCCGCGTCAAGAATTTCGACTACACCGAAATCGCTCCGGTGTACGGCGACGACAAGGCTCGTACCGCTGTTGACGCTACCCTCAAGATGAATATGGTGTTGATGCCCAACTCCTATATGACCTTGTGGACCAATATGACTTTCCCCTTCGACTTGACCGGTTTGTATACAAACTATATGGCCGAAAAACCCAACAACAATCCCAGCTACAACTGGACTCGTGTGATGTTTGACCACAACACCGACTACGCTGCAGCTGGCGTTGAAGAAGAAATGAACTTCGGTATCGATATTCGTTCTTCTGTGTTTGGCGCCTACGTGACCGCAGGTGGTGTTATCTGGGCTTGCGCATCTCCCCTTACCATGTGGGAACGCGAAACCATGCCCCGCTTTGCATGGCAGTACGAAACCTTCGAAGAAGAAAAGACTGTCAGCACCTACTATAAGGAAAAGTCCTTTAAGCCCGTCAAGGAAGGTGGTCGTGCATTCTGGACCAACCGTTCTTTCGGTGGCGTGTTCATGAACGTGTACAACATGCCCTTTGGCATGACCGCACAGGCCATGATTTCTCAGCCCAAGGATATGGACGCCGGTACTCGTGACGGTCTCCGCCTCTACGGTGGTCAGCCCAGCGAACTGGAAATGTCCGGTAACTACGACTTCCGTGGCGACGTGATTCACGGCCGTCTGGCAAAGAACAAGCTCTTCGACGGTATGACTCTCGGTGCCAACTACCTGGGTGTCTTCTACGATGAAGGTCTTATTGACGAAGACGAATTTGCCGGCCCCTGGACAAAGAACGCCTTTGAAGGTGACCCGCACTTTGAAAACAATCAGATCGTTTCCTTGGACATCAAGGGTAACATCGTTCCCAAGTTCTACTTGATGGCTGATGTGGCCATTAGCTGGGATGATTCCACTACCTTCCAGGATGTGGACACCACTAGCAAGAGAGCTTACACTCGCGATGCAACGACTTCCAGTGTTTCCGCTCCGTCTCTAGGTGTTTATGTCAAGATTCAGGACAAGCATCTTGATTGGCTGCCCACTACTGTTGAAGCCGTCTACTTCGGAAAGGATTTCTTCTCTCCCTACGGCATTACCGATCCGTCTCGTCTCCGCAGCTGGCGCAAGGACGAATTCTACCTGAATGGTGGTGCTATGCGTTATGGCCCCAACATGGCTGGTCTTAACTTCAAGTTCGAACCGGAATTCAACCGTGGCCGCCTCGGTGTTCAGTACGCCCAGCATCGCCAGATTGAAGCCGGTGATGACGTCATCCTCTTCAACTACCGCCTGAATGGCCGTAACATGTGGGAAAGCACCAACTCCTGGACCAAGTTTAACGCCTTGTTCTGGGCTGACTCCGGTAACGCAATTGCAAAGAATGGTTACTACAACCGTGCAGGTGTTCTCACCAACCAGCGTAAGATGGAACGCCAGCGTGGCGGTCTCTATGGTGGTACCTGGGAACTGTGGGAATCTTTCGTAGCTTACGAAAATGCTGACCAGATGAAGAAGGAAGAAGTTCCGTCTCATATCAAGTGGTCTTCCTACCTCTCCATCGACGGTGGTTATGACATTGGCCACTGGTTCGGTACCGATCGCAACCTGATGATGAGCGGCTACGCTTCCATTTCCGGTGTGTCCAAGACTTTCGCTCCTATCGCCTATAGCGAATCTCAGAGCGACATGCTTCTGTGGAGCTTCTACGGCTTGTTCGAACCTACCTTTGCCCTGACTCCGACTATCCACTTGGTTGGTCACCTCGGCTTTGAAAACTGGAAGTCTGAATACGGCTACCAGGTAGAAGATGTGTCAGTTTCCTCTAAGGTTACCAATGCTAGCGGCCCGTACGGTCTCCTGATCCCGACTAGCCAGGCTACCTATAAGAAGGCTCCTGTGGACTACTACCAGACTGCAATCGGTCTTGGCGTCGACTGGGACTTCTCTCCTCGCGCAGGTCTCCACCTCCGTTACAAGTATGCAACTCATACAGACAATTACATTTCAGAAAACGACTGGACCGGCCACTTCATTACGGCTGAAACCAAGGTCTGGTTCTAAGGGGATTAAGGTATAACTATGATGCATAAAGTTTTAGTATCCCTGCTTTTTGTAGCTTCTGCCGCCTCTGTCGCTTCTGCAGTGTCCGAAGCTGAACTGGATCGACAGCTCCAGGCTAAGGAAGATTCCCTTTCTTCCAAGCGCGGTTTTGAAGTTGGTGGCCGCATTACTGGCGTGCTCAATAACGCTTACATGTCTTCTGACCAGGAAGACAGCAAGCTCAACAAGATGCCCAACACCGAAAGATCCCAGTTTGTTTCTGCAGACTTGGATTTCCACTTCCGTCCTTACGAAGCTGTCCGCTTTAACGCAACACTCCGTATGGAAGCAGGCATGCAGAACTACTTTGCTACTTCCGCAAAGTCCCTGACTGCAAACTGGCTGAATATGGAAGGCAATGTCGGTAAGGACCTGTATTGGATTGTCGGTGACTTCCGTCAGCAGTACAGCCCCCTGACCCTTTTCGCCCCCACCGGTCTTGATGGCATTCTCTATGAACCGCTGATCTTTGCTCGCGCCCGTGAAATGGCTATGCAAGAAGCCATGATCGTTGGGAACCAGCGCAACCTGCAGGGTGTGAACCTCCAGTTCCGCCACGATTTCGGTGGCATGGCTGGTGAAATCCGTGCAGAAGGTATTTTTGCCCGCGTTCGCCGCGTCCAGCTCCTGGACTTCTCCGGTTCCAACGGCAACCTTCTTGCTAACGGCTATAACAGCTTGCTGAATGACGGTGCTATTTATCCGGGTTCCTCCATGGCATCCAATATGGATAAGTGGTTGCTTAGTGCAAACGTCGAATACCTGCCTGTAGACAAGAACGTCTTCCTCGGCTTTACTGGTATGTTGGTCTTTGATGATAGCGCAAGCTTCACCAATACCTACCGTACTCAGTATCAGGAAGTCATCTACAATGGTCAGCTGAGCTATTACAACACCGAAACTGGTGAATTGGAAGGCCCGATTCTTAACCCCAGTACTTTCGAAGATGGTGGCTATACTGTGTATCAGCCCATCAACCCGTATGAAACTGATCCGCAGAACACCTCGATCATTTCTGCTCGCGCCGGTGCCGACATTGCTGGCATTCTCGGCAACAAGAGCCTGACCTTGGATGTGATGGGTGAATACGCCATGTCCAGCGATGAACAGCGCCACTTTGAGCCTGCTTTCGATGAATTCGGCAATGTAGTCGCCTATAACGAAGTTACCGAAGATGACAACGGTTCTGCATTGAATATTTCCTTCAATGCTGGTTACAAGCTCCCTGTCGGTCTGGACATCCAGTTGGCAGCTAACTACGTGATGAATGACAGCAACTGGTTCAACAACCTTGCTCAGTCTCCGCAGTTCTTCGCTACCCGTACTCTGAACTCCGATAAGGACGGTAACGTTAGCCGCTACGGTGTTAACTCTCCGCTCTATTCCACCTTCAGTTCTCTGTACTACTACGATCCGAAGTTTACTCCGGTGGGAACCCAGTTGGCTAATACCGATGACCCGACCATTAAGGGTCAGACCAACAGCTACAACATCGCTCCGATCCAGAGAAATGCCTATAGCACTTCTGTTTACACCCGCAGGGAATTGGCTTTGATGAGCTTCATGCTCGATAAGTCTGTTCAGATGAGCTTGCCCAATGGCTTTGCTACTCCGAACCGCAGTGGTTTCAACATCGACATGAAGTTTGGCTTCCAGGATTTCGCCGAAGCAAACGCCATCTTCTCTATGCTGAAGCAGAAGAAGAGCGACAACGTCTTCATGAAGGAAGCTGAATTCCAGGAATTCGGTGCAGGTCTTAAGGTGGATGTGTTCAAGATGCTTGGCTTCTCTCTGCCTCTTGAACTGTCCGGCAGCTACAAGCATGCTGTAAAGACTCAGGAACTCACTGATGAATTCAAGCCCTATTTCGCTGACAAGGGTGAACTGAGCATGGACTTCATCAACGCAGGCCTCTACGTTCAGTACATGCCGCGTCTCGGTATTAACGCTGGTCTCCAGATGATTAACACCACATTTGATGCTGTATCTTCTAGTCCGATACTCAACGTTGCTCCGGGTTACGAGACTCCGTTGCTGAAGGGTAAGCAGATGCAGTGGATGGTGGGTCTCGACTACACTGTCGCAGAAGGTGTCTATCTCGAGCTGAACTATGGTATGATTAATGTTGAAAACACATATAATACCACAGAAGGTGCTGGATCCAATGTGCCTAACTATGCCGATGTAACGGTTACAGATGTCGATGGCAATACCCAGAACCTTGCCGAATACACTCATAAATTCTCCCAGGCTGTTGTTCAGGCCATCTTGAACGTGAATTTCTAAGGGAGGCGCAAGATGAAAATGAATAAGGATATGTTTAAGATGACTTCCAGAATCTCGCTTCTTCTTTGCGGAGCCGCAGTATACGCTGCCGCTGCAGATTCGACCTTGGTCGAACGTCAGCAGAGCCTCCTCAATACTCTTGATTCTATGAATTCTTCAGTCTTGGGTCTTCGCATTGGCGGTACGGCTAAGGGTGGGGTTCTTTCTTCCACCATGAGTTCCGATCAGCTTTACAACGAAGCTGACCAGCGTGAAAACCAGGCCTACACCGACGTAAACCTCAAGGTTAACGCTCGT
The DNA here is from genome assembly GCF_900129715.1 of Fibrobacter sp. UWH9. NCBI lineage: Bacteria > Pseudomonadati > Fibrobacterota > Fibrobacteria > Fibrobacterales > Fibrobacteraceae > Fibrobacter > Fibrobacter sp. UWH9. The sequence continues at coordinate 61,940 of NZ_FQWP01000007.1, forward strand.
CCCAGTGCAGAAACTGAAGCTCGAGTAGAACTCCGTCTCCACAAGGATTGGCAGAGCGCTTACGACGAACCGATCAACCCTGTGATCGGTCACTGGTTTAGCTACGATGGCAAGATTCTCGACAAGCACGTCGACTTCAATCTTGGCTACATGAGAGTTGGTTATACTCCTCTCACCATTTACGTGCCCCAGGCTGAAATTCTGCAGGAACCGGAAATCTTCTTTGCCAAGCGTCAGGAAGCTCTTGCTTTGCGCAACTTGGATACCTCTTCCAATCGTTTGCTGCAGGGCTTGAACTTCAAGTACAATAGCTTCGATATGGGCCCCCTGTCCAACCTTTACGTCCAGATGACTGGTGCCCGTATCCGCAATATCGCCAAGAAGGCCGATGAAGTCTTCTTCGACTTTGACTGGAGCGACCGCTACCTCTATGGCGCAAACCTGGGCGTTGAAGCCTTTGGCGCAACCATCGGTGGTAACTTCGTCTACACCTTTGACCGTCAGAAGTCTTCCCGTTCCAAGGAAGATGCTGCTATCAAGAACCTGTACTACGAAGACAACATGGTCTACACCGGTGTTATTGGTTATGACACCAAGGACATGATCATGGACGGTAAGATCCGCGCTGGTATCGATGCTGAAATCGGTGGCTCCAAGTGGACCTTGTCCCGCGACTCCCTGGTTCTCGATACCATCCACAACTATAAGGTTGAGAGCTACGATTACCCCGTGTTCGATGAAAACGGCAAGGCTCTTGACGACAACGGCAAGGACTCTGTTTTCCAGACTAAGTTCTATGTGGCCGACGGTATGACTCTCGGTAAGCACTGGAGCGACGAAGAAATTGAAAACGTTTCTGGCATGGCTCTGCATGTGTCTCCCTATGTAAACGGTGACATTGCTGGTGTTAACTTTGATGTTAAGGCAACCATCGTCAAGAACGACGAAAAGTTCTGGTCTGAACAGGCTGCTTCTGCCTACTATGTTGGCGGTGCAACGATCCTGAATGGCGATGCTAACATTTCTGGCGCCGACGCTAATGTGGTCAGCCGCTTCCGTTCCGGTAGCCTTGAAAACATGTACTTCAGCATTTACAATGTCAACGTTTTGCAGCAGCAGAACTTGATGACTAAGTCTGAAGACGCTGAAACCCCGATCTTGAATGGTTCCTCTGTTGACTCCTACTATGCATTCGGTCGTCTGGCTAACAACTACAGACTGGGCCACTTCTACAAGAATGGTTACGAAGCTGTTGCTAGCAAGCTGTTGGAATACGCTAGCTATTCTGAATTTGTCGATCCTTCTGTCAACATGGCTATGCCCATGGGTCTGGCAACTCCCGACCGTGTAGGTTTCGCCCTGAACGCTAACGTGGCTTGGAACGATGCCATTACCATTAATGGTCGTTTCTCTCAGTATAGCCATAGCAGCGATGTCGATAACGACTATACCACTATCGGTGCAGGTCTTGGCCTGAATGTGGCTCCGTTCCTCGGTCTGAACCGCCGACTCATTCTGCAGGGATCCTTCGAATCCGCAGAAGAAAGCAACTACCTGAAGCGTAAGACTTCCCGCGTTGTTGCTGGCCTTACCGCAGACGTTTGGGGCCCCTTCACTATCCTCGGCGGCATGCAGATGCTGACTAAGGAATTTGGTAGCGGTCTGCCTCTGTCTGAAACAGTCATTGTTAATGACATTGATGAAATGCTGGCCATGGGTGGCTTGCAGATTAAGTTGGGCCCCGGTGCGGTCCTGGATCTCCAGGGTGGTCTCCTGACCAACACTGTTAACTACACGGGCATTGCCGTTGATGAAAACGGAGTCGCTTTTGCTCAGCCTAGCGAATTGAGCCTGAGCAAGCTCTTGATTGCCGGTAACATTACGGTTCTGTTCTAGGAGGTTATCATGAATAAGATGTTTAAGTATGGCATGGGCCTCGCTGCAGCAATCGCTTTGGTTGCCTGCTCTGCAGATAGCATTAGCAATAGCGACGCCGAAAACTGGCCCTCTGATTTTAGTGTGTCTGAATATGCAAGAGTCAATCCGGACCTGGGAACCTATCAGGCCCTGTCTGCCGTGGCTGATTCCAATGCTGTTCTTCGTAATCTGATTACCGAGCAGCTGACTCAGGCTGCTATCGAGGCAGACTCTTCCGATAAGACCTATGAACAAAAGCTCGCCTCTGCCAAGACCAAGGCAGAACAGCAGGTCAAGAAGACTTATGTCTCCGGTATCATCCTCAACGACGATGCCGAATGGACTGCCTATTTTGATGATTCTACCGCAGTAAAGGAAATCTTCCTTAACTATGCTGGTCTTAGCGAAAGTTACTGGCCTGGTTCTGCCGCATTCCTGAACGGTATGTACAATCCGGACTCTTCCATCAACATCTTCGGTCAGACCGCGATGCAGTACCGCCTGGCCTTGAATCCGTACCACATTTACGGTAACAAGGCTTCTGCAGACCTGGCTTTCCTGAAGTCTGTTCCTGTTGATTCCAACTTGATCAAGTATCAGTACATTCGTGCTGGCCGTTATGAAGGTCGTGCCTACCGTTTCTGCCGTGCAGGCGATAACGCTGTCATCAAGCAGCTGGACGTTACGGTTACCCGCTATGATACCACTGTAACGGTTTACGACACTACTTGGAACGTAACCGAACGAGCCGATACTACTCACTCCGCAACTAAGATTAGTTATGTGGATGCTGACGGCAAGGATACCACAATGTTGCTTTCCTCCTATCAGAAGCATCTTGCGGAAGGCGATTCTTCTATCGTTCCGAAGGATACTATCTACACCATTGAGACTAAAGAAGTTAAGGATTATGTAGACCGTGCTCCGAGAGACAGTATTTACCAGAAGAAGAAGACGTCTACTCAGGCCATGAGCCCCAATGCTGCACCTGTTGGCAACACTGGTGAAGTTTGGGATTTCTCCGCTGATCTTTACTGCAAGTCCGAAGTTGACGGTGAAGTTTATTTAATCGGTAATCCGTAGCGAGGTTTTTATGAAAAAGCTTTCTTTTATCGCTTTAGCTTCTCTTGTTGCTGCTGCCGTTGCGGCTCCTTTTAAGGTCGTTGGATACTACCCGTCCTGGGCTCAGTATAGCCAGTTCTTCCCGAAGGATGTTCGTTACCAGTTCGTGACAGATATCCATTATGCCTCTTTGGCTCCGGCTGAAGACGGTAGCATTGCCTACGCAGACGAAAGCGATGCCGCTAACTTCGAAGAGTTGGCCAAGCTTTCTTCTGAAAATGGCGTTTCCCTGGTGGTATCCATCGGTGGCTTCGAAAACGAAGGCAATTTGAAGGCTATCGCCGGTGACGATTCCAAGCTTTCCGCTTTCTGCGATGCTGCTATGGAATGGGTCGAAAAGTATAATCTTGGTGGTGTGGAACTGGACTGGACCAATGCAACTGGCGATGATGCCGCCGACATTGGCAAGCTGGTTTCCGCTCTCAAGGATAAGCTGGGTTCCAAGTCTGTTTCCGTGATGGCCTATGCTGCAACCATGGATGCCTATTCCGATGCAATCAGCCAGGCTGACTATGTCACACTGTCTGTAGGCGACCAGATGGACGAATCTGCAGAATCCGTCAAGCCCAACCTTTCTAAGCAGGACGTGGAATCCGCTGTTCGCGCTCTGTCTGGCAAGGGTGTCTCCAGCGACAAGATCGTTCCCATTGTTCCCATGTATGGTAAGTCCTTTGCCGGTGCAAGCGGCCTGGGGTCTTCTCATCAGGGTGTAGGTAGCGGTAACGAAGGTTACTTGGCCTATAAGGAACTGATGAAGAAGTTCGAAGCTCCGGACTACAAGGTGAACTTTGATGAAGAATCTTCCTCTGAAGTGGCTGTAAGCAACTCTGAAACCATTGTCTTCATGGGTATTCCTTCTGTGAAGGCTATTAGCATGATGGTTAAGGATGAAAGCTTGGCTGGTGTCGCCATGTACGATATTAGTCAGGATCATGACGAAAACATCGTGTCTTTGATGGTGACTGCCGGTCTGGTTCTCCGTCCGGAAGTGAATTACGCCCCGAAGAAGAAAAAGTAGTGTAAAAAAATACTAACATACGCTTTTTTACACTAAAAAAAATACTATTCCAAAAAAAAGTATATATATTTCAACCAAACCCCTTCCCGGTGTCGGGAAAAAAAAGAGAGAGATACTATGAATAAGAAACTTATTGCACTTTCTGCAGTTTCCATGGCTGCAATGGCATCCGCTGCCGTTAACCTCGAAATTTGGTTCGATGGCACCAACCAGCAGGTTAACACTGGTGGAGATTGCATGTACGAATACCAGGTTTGCGAAGAAACCACTATGGGTTACTGGTACGACTATGATGACCGTAAGAACGACAAGGGTGGTTCCTACGCTATCTATCCGTACGAAGCTGACCAGTACGAATCCCTCGTTCAGCCGATGATTGAAAACCTCGGTTATGCAACCATCAAGTACGTTCTCGTCGACCCGACCACTACCGGTCAGACCGCTGAATATCCGTACAACTTCGTTGGCTTCGGCTTCAACACTGTTGGTGCTAGCCAGGATCCGATGGACATCACCGCTGCTGGTGGTCTCTGCGCTACCTATACTTCTGACCTCGCTGTGACTCTCGAAGTTGCAACTCCGGATGCAGGCGACGCTTCTTGTAGCGTGACCCTCACCAAGGCTGCTACTCCGACCAAGGCTGACAAGGCTATCGCAGACTTCAAGCAGCCCACTTGGGCAGATAAAAAGCTGCCGGGCGGTTGCGCTGACGCTTTCGCTGCAGCTACCGCTGTTAAGTTCAAGCTGGATGGTCAGGCTTCTGACGCTCAGGGTCAGCTCCGTATTTTCGAAGTCGGTCCTAAGGGTACCTGCTCTGGTGCAAAGTCTGCTGCTGCTGAACCTGCATTCACTTGCAAGTCCAACGGTTCTGGCGCTGCTGTATGCTCCGGCGACGCCGCTATCAACACTGTTAAGGCTGCAAGCGCAGTTAAGGCAACCCTCGCTGGCCGCACCCTCTCCTTCGGTGTGACCGTTGCTAAGGCTGAAATCGTTAACCTCCAGGGTCAGGTTGTTATGACCGCTTCCTCCGTGAAGACCATGGACCTCTCCAAGGTTCAGGCTGGTGTCTATATGGTTCGCGCTGCTGGCAAGTCCGCTGTCATGAACCAGAAGATCCTCGTGAAGTAATTTAACTCACAAGATTCTAGAAAAGGGGAATTTCGCTTGACGGAATTCCCCTTTTTATTATATATTAGGACTACTCAAAAAATGAGGTGCTCATGAATATTTCGAAAGCTTTCCTTGCATTGCCTATAGCTTTTGCTTTATATGCTTGTGGTGATGATTCCTCTGCCGGTTCCGATCCTGTTGTCAATCCGGATGATCCGTCTGTTATTGTTTCTTCTGACTCTCAGGGTTCTATGGACCCCACTAGCTCTCCCGTTGGAGGCAATGAAGGTGGCGAGTCCTCTCCGGAACAGCCCGCATCTTCTGCCGCAGCTGCTGTTTCTACTGTCGCACTGCCTGCAGGAGCATCTCCCGCAGTTTCCGACGCGTTCTACGAAACTTGGAAAAAGCGCTGGATTATTTATCTTAATGATGAAGTTGCCGGTGGTTCTACCCTCAACTACGAAATGTTCACCGGTTCCCAGGGACAGTATATTATGACTGCCAAGATGGGTGCCCCTCATCCGAATCCGGCCCGAGTGATTTGGGATGGCGGTACGGGCGAACAGTGCGAACTTACCGATATGCAATCTTGGAATGGCGTGAACTTTACGGTGGCTCTCCGTCGTAAGTTGGGTTGTACCGTTTCTGAAGGTATCGGCTATGGTATGTTGCTCGCTGTCCTTCACAACGATAAGGACCTGTACAACGCTCTGTGGGCTTACAACGTGGTGGCCCGTGACTACAATACCGCTGGCTTGATGCCCTGGGAACTGCAGTCTTTCAGCAATACCGTTTCTAACTCTGCCGCTCTGGATGCTGACCTTGATGTGGCTACCTCTCTGATTCTTGCAGAAAGCAAGTGGGGCGGTGGATACTATCTGGCTGACGCTCTTGTCTTGCTGGATGCCGTTAAGCTCAAGGGTATCAATCCCGAAAATCTGTTGATCCGTCCGGGTGACACCTGGGCAAACAAGGACGTCTATAACCTGAGCTACCTTTCCCCGGCTGCAATCCGCCTGTTTGATGCCGTTCAGCCCGAAGGTAAGTGGTTGGACATCCTGGCTGCAAACTACAAGTACATGATGGATGTTCAGGATAAGGGCGCTATCCCTCTGTTCCCGGATTGGTCTAACGCAGCCGCAGAAGCTACTGACCCGAAGAATGGATCTGCCGCCAAGTCCTATATGCTGTTCGATAAGGAATCTGTGCGTATTCCCTGGCGTATTGCCTGGGATTACTACTGGAATCAGAGTGCAGAAGCGCAGACTATCTTGACCAAGATGTCTACCTTCATCTCTACTGCAACTGCAGGCGATCCTAACGCCCTTTCTGATTACTCCTATAACTATCTTACTGGCGAACTTTCTACCAGTTCTATTAAGGGTACCCACTTTATCGGTGCTTACTGCTTGATGGGTATGGGTGTAAATCAGCCCTGGCTGGATGCTTGCTACGCTAGATTCAACAACGAAATGGCAGGCTACAATCCGGTGGGATACACTGGTACTTACTTCAAGGAAATCTTGATGAACTTGTTTGCAACGTTGCTGAATGGCGGTTTTGTTAAGTAGTTGACTGTCAATGTGGTAAACTATTGTAAACGAAACGTAGTCTAAAACGTGCAGAATATCACAGGCCCGCCTCTGGCGGGCTTTTTGTCTACCTATGTAAACAAAAAATAGCTAGTTCAAGGGTTATAAAACTAGGCATAGTAAATTAACTTTACTATTGGGATGGTAAATATTTTAGCCGGAGAGTTTTTAGTATGAAAAAGTTATTGTCGACACTACTTTTGTCCTGCGCAGTTTCCTTTGCTGCAGGAGTCTACGATGGAGCTAAGCCGCTCCGTGTCGGTCCCGTTTCTGCCTATGGTGCTTTGGGTACCAGTGGTAGCAAGGTTGTTAGCATTTCCAGCGGAAAGCAGGTGACCCTCCGCGGTATGAGCCTGTTCTGGTCCGATGCTACCGGCTCCCCCTATTACAATTCCGAAGTGATCAGCTGGGCTGCCGAAAAGCTTGGCATCGATGTTTTCCGTTTTGCCATGGCAATTGATTGCTATAAGGAAAGCGACTGCAGTAACAATAGCGACGAAAAGGTTGCCGCATCCTATAAGAGCAATCCGTCTGGCTTGGAAGCTAAGCTGGACAACATGGTGAAGGTCGCCATTGAAAACGATATCTACATCATCGTTGACTGGCATAGCCATCGCGCAAGAAGCGAACAGGCTTTGGCAACGGATTTCTTTGGCCGTATGGCTGCAAAGTATGCCAACGTTCCCAATATCATCTGGGAAGTGTTCAACGAACCTGTTAATGATGGCATGGGTGAAATTGCTTCCTATGCAAACACCGTTATCAGCGCCATCCGTACAAATGGCTCCCCGAACCTGGCCCTGGTGGGCACCCCCTTCTACTCCCAGATGGGTAGCTGCGGTGGCGTTAACCAGACCAACGTAGGCTACGTGTTCCATTTCTACGCAGCAACACATACCTTGGGGGCTTTCAAGAATGCCATTGAAGGTTGCTTGAGCAACAATGCCGTGTTTGTTACCGAATGGGGTACTACCGAAGCTTCTGGTGCCGGTAGCATTAGCGAAGGCAGCTCTAAGGAATGGCTGGACTACCTGGATGGTAAGGGTATTTCCAACTGTAACTGGTCTCTGCGTCACGAAACTGTCGGCAATAAGCCTGAAGCTTCTGCCATGTTCAAGGGTAGCACCGTGTTGAATTCCAAGGCTGCCTTGAATGAAGCTAGCTACACCACTTCTGGCACTATCGTCAAGAACTATCTTACCTCTAAGTCTAGAGTAGGCACCTGGGCAGACTCTATTACTGCCGGTAAGCACACTGGTGCTTGCGCCTTCGCTCACGCTTCTGCTTCTGAAATGGAAACTTCCATTGAAGGCAAGGCTAGCGCTTCCTGTACTTATACTTCTAGCGATGAATCTGTTGCTACTATCGAAGCTGGTTCCATCAAGATTCATGGTGCCGGTGTGGCAATTATGACTGGTAACGACGGTTCTCAGACTGTGGTGAACATTACCGCTATGCCGAACCAGACCTTTACCCAGCCCAATGTGACCTGCCGTCTGAGTGGTAGCGGTTGCCAGAACTTCTCCGGTGATTCCAAGATGCAGCAGAAGATGAACGAAACTGTTACTATCGAAGGTAGCCCCATTACTTACACCTCTGACAATCCGGATGTGGTTTCTGTTGAGAAGATGACCTGTACTTCTGCAAACTGCTATTCCTACAAGAATCAGCAGGTCTGGATCGCTTCCTTCAAGAGTGTCGGTGTTGCCCATATCCGCGCTACTGCAGCTGCTGTTCCCGGTTATCGCGCTCTTGATACTACCGTGACCTTTACCTATGCAAAGAATGTGAACTCCCTGAATACCAAGTATTTCAAGAACCAGACTGTTGCATTGGGTTCCACGACTCAGGTGTTTACTGTTGAAGCTCATAAGGTTCCTGTGACCTATACCATTACTCCGGAAGGTTATGCAACTCAGGACGGTGAAATGCTGGTGGCTGGTAACGTCGATGCTACCATTACCATTCACGCTGTTGCCCCCGAAGCTGAAACTTATGAAGCTATTGACGAAACAATCATGATCAATATCGGTGCTGGCAACCTGTCCATGATTGAAGGTATCACTCCTAAGACCATGGCTAACGTGAGCATGAACGCTCGTATGAACGGCAATAAGCTTGTGATGACTGCAAAGCATTCTGGCTTTGTTACCGTGCAGGTTGTTGATATGGCTGGACGTACCGTAAAGAACGTCGTTAAGTACGTATCTGCTGGCTCTAACGTGATGGATTTGGGTGAAGTCGCTCACGGCAACTATTTCGTGAATGTTAAACAGTCTTCCATGGTGAAGACTATTCCTTGGAGCAATAAGTAATGATTAAACGTTTAGCTCTTATTGGTCTTGCTGCAGCTACGGTTGCTTCCGCTGCTGTAAAGTTCCCCTATCCTCAGGCTCATGGCTATCCGCATACCAGTGTTATTGCCGATGTCTGGAACTGCGCTGGTCAGACTGCTTCTACCATGCTTAAGAACCAGTTTGTCACCTACCTGAAGGAATACTACGAAGAACAGGGTGATCTCGCCCGTATCAAGTTCGATGACAAGGCTCGTACTGTCTCTGAAGGTATTGGCTACGGCATGCTCATGTGCGTGTATTTCAGTGACAATCAGACCAGCTACGAAAGCCAATTCAAGAAGCTCTGGAATTACTACAAGAAGAACATGAACGGTAACGGCATCATGAACTGGAACATCCAGGGATTCGGTGGCGCTATTGGTACCGGTGGTGCTACTGATGCCGAAGAAGATGTGGCTGTGGCCTTGATCATGGCTTATTACCAGTTCGGTAATTCCCAGTACTTGTCTGACGCAGCAACCTTGGTTGCCAACATGCGTAAGAGCGAATTCTCCAGCAATGGTATGCACAAGCTGGGTGACCAGTGGGATCCGTACAAGAACCCCAGCTATGTTAGCCCTGCCGCTTACGAATTGTTCAAGGATGTGGATACCGGTAACAGCAGCTTCTGGGCATCCGCTATCACTACCAACTACAATTTGCTGAAGAAGAATCAGAACGCTAGCACGGGTATTCCCTCTGGTTGGGCAGACAATAACACTTTCCAGCCCATTGTCGGTAATAACGGCTACAACTTCGCCGGTTACGACTATGATGCTGTCCGCGCTCCTTGGCGTTGGGCCTGGAGTTATGCCTGGTATGGTCACTCCGATGCAAAGGAACTTTCTACCAAGTTGGCTGCCTGGGTAAGCACCAGGAACAATGGTCAGCTCTATATCAATATGAAGCCTGATGGTACGATTAACCAGAATGGTGAACCTTGTAAGTCCAATGGTTGCAAGGCCAATGGTTCTTCTATTGGTACCTTGAGCTCCGTTCTTATCGTAGACGAAAAGTATAAGGACCTTCTGAATACCAACTATGGTGCTCTTATGTCTCAGCAGCAGGGATACTTCCATTCTTCCCTCCGTTTGCTGACCGGCTTGCTGATGTCTGGTAACATGCAGAACCTTGCCAAGGCAACTCCGGTTGAACCTCAGACCTTTACTATTCCTGAAGACGCCTGTAAGGATACTACCACCTACTACGAAAACTCCGGTGCTTACGGTTGGAACTCTACCTCTGTGGAACTTTCCGACGAATCCAACACTGGCGTTTACATGGGTAAGCTGATTAGGGGCGACAAGCGCGAAGTCTATCGAAAGGTAGAAAGCGTTGAAGCCGGCAAGGCTTATGTCATGAGTTGGGACGCTACCCAGTCCGAAGGTTCTAACTTGTGGCTGACTTACGCCGTGTATGCTGATGAAACTATGACTGAGCAGCTGTGCGGTGCCATGAAGAAGCTTGTTGGCGGCCAGACCGTTACTCAGACCTGCGAATTCACTGCTACCCAGTCTGGTGGTGTTTACCTGGCCCTTGTCTTGAATAACTGGGATGAACCTCAGGTGGCTATTTCTAATCTGGCCTTGAAGTCCGCTGATGGCCAGGCTGTTGAAATTGTCGATCCGGGTCCGGTTGATGGCATTGCCGAAGTGGCTCAGGCTCAGCAGATGAAGATCAGCGTTTCTGAAAAGATCGCCTATGTCCAGCTGACTAACGCCGCACGCGTGTCTGTGATGGATATGCAGGGCCGCGTGGTTGTTCCCGCTGTAAAGGCAGAAGCTGGTATGACTCAGATCCAGCTGAATGGCCTGACTGCAGGCAACTATCTGGTTGTGGTCAAGCAGTCTTCTGGCATGAAGGTTCAGCAGATTCATATCGCTGACTAATTGCTGCTCTAGCGAGTCATTGAAGAGGGATCCGTCGTTAAGGCGGACCCTTCTTTTTTTATAAAGTATGGACAAACCCCATCCATATTGATTTTTGTATATTCTGCGGTATGGAAAATGATTCTTTGAATGTGGAGGCGGCCCAGGATAGTGCTGCGGTAGAAGAAATTCAGATGCCCTCTGCGGAACAGTTGGGGATTACCGTTGTGGCAGGGGTTCATTCCCAGGATGGGACTTTGTTGCCCATGAATGCCGTTGTGGGGGATACCATTGACTTTCCGGTGACGGTGAGCTGGAGTGTTAGCGGAAGCGCCTTGCTGGTATTGCCTACGAACTCAGCCACCGCAAAGGGGTTGGAGCAGATTGGCGTTAGCCAGGAATCGGCCCGCTCCGTTAAGGACGGGAAGGAAATCGCTTCCATTACTTTTAACTATAAGATTTTGGCTCAGGATACGGGGAATCTGAATATTCCCGTGTTGAAGTACGATATTCCCACTCAGATGGGGATGCCCTTGACCTTGCGAACCGAAAGCGTGCCCTTGCGTGTGGATGCTCCTGCCAGTGTGCTGCCTGTGATGATTGGCGTTATGGTGGCGGTTGTCGTGCTTTTGGCTGGGATGCTACGGATGAAACGCCGTGCCTCGAACCGTGCTGCCATGACGGCTAAAAAGGCTGCCGAAAGTGAATTGCTGGGGAAGATGACTGTTCTGAAACAGCGTGTGAATTCGGCTGATAGTCGCCAGTGGCTTTTGGATCTGGAGGCAATCTGCAAGGAATATGCGGCTGAACGTTTTTACCTAGATGCAGAAAAGGTTAACTTGGAAGTGCTGCAGAAGCAGGGCGATCTGGAAGGATGGGAATCCCTGTTGGAAGAATTCTCCCATGCCCGCTATGGTGGCGGCAAACGTGACGGCTTTGAAAACAGGGAAACCTGGAAACTGGCCATGAAACTAATGGGAATCAGGGAAGAGTGGTGAGCTGTGAGTTATGAGCGGTGAGCGATGAGTGGTGATTCGTCTACGTGTCATTCTGAGCGGAGTGCGAAGCACGAAGTCGAAGAATCCAGGAAATTAGATATGAATTACGAATTAATAAGTTAGGCGTCTTCGGCGCGATTATAATAACTCGTCTCTCGTATCTGATTTTTTCTCTCGTCTCTCGTACCTCATCCCTTTTATGAAATTTGCTAAATTCAGTTTGAAATAATTTGAGGAATAATAAAATGGATATTCAGGAACTTTCTGAAAAGATTCGTCAGCAGAGCGCTTTCTGTCAGAATCTGCTGCGTGAAGTGGAAGATACCGTCATTGGCCAGAAGGCCATGGTGGAAAGTATTTTGACTGGTATTCTTGCTGATGGTCACGTTCTTCTGGAAGGCCTTCCGGGTCTTGCAAAGACTACCGCGGTGAAGGCTTTTGCTGATGCCGTTTCTTTGGACTTCAAGCGAATCCAGTTCACTCCGGACTTGCTGCCGGCTGACTTGCTGGGTACTACAATCTATAACGCCCGCGAAGCTAAGTTTGAAACTCGCAAGGGCCCTCTGTTTACCAACCTGGTGCTGGCTGACGAAATCAACCGCGCTCCCAGTAAGGTTCAGAGTGCTTTGCTGGAAGCCATGCAGGAACGCCATATTACTATTGGCGACGAAACTTTCAAGCTGGATGAACCGTTCCTGGTTTTGGCTACCCAGAACCCCATCGAACAGGAAGGTACCTACCCGCTGCCCGAAGCCCAGGTGGACCGTTTCCTTTTGAAGGTGAAGGTTTCTTACCCCAACAAGGCCGATGAAATGCGCATCCTGGATGCTGTCGCCGGTGCTGGTCTCCGTCAGCCTAATGCTGTGGCCACCAAGGAAGATATCCTGAAGGCTCGTGAGCTTGTGAAGCAGGTTTATGTGGACGAACGTGTCCGCGAATATATCGTGAACCTGGTGTTGGCTACCCGTGATCCGGGCAGCATCAAGCGCGCTGATCTGGTGGGCTTCATTGAAGTGGGAGCTTCTCCCCGTGCCTCCATCGGTCTTGCCCAGGCTGCAAAGGCTCATGCCTTTATCCAGGGCCGTGCCTACGTGACTCCGGAAGATGTGAAGGCTGTGGCTATGGAAGTTCTCCGCCATCGTATCATCTTGAGCTATGAAGCTGAAGCGGAAGAAATTTCTGCAGAAACTGTAGTCCAGAAGATCCTGGATTCCGTAGACGTACCCTAGTTATTGGGTTTGAGGCTTGAGGTCGGTAGCTTTGCTACCTAGAGGTTTGAGCTGTTAACAATAAAAAAGGAACAGTGAAGTTCGACTTCACTGTTCCTTTTTTGCGGAGGAGGAATTTAGATATGAATTATGAGATACGAAAGAAGTGAACTGTGTGGACTGTCATTCTGAACTTGTTTCAGAATCCCATGAACGCACGAGACCCTGAGCGCCTTCAGGGTGACATTAGGCGCCTCCGTCGCTCACTACCTCGCGCCTGATGCCTGTGACCTCACGCCTCGTCCTCTCACTGGATCCTTCGACTCCACTTCGTTCCGCTCAGGATGACAGCACAAAGGCATGCGGCTCGTCGCTCACTACCTCATACCTCATACCTCATACCTCGCACCTGTTACCTTGTCTGTACTTTCTGCTGTGGGGTGTTGCGGGGTGTCCCCGCTGGGTGGGGTAGCGGAAAACGGCTTTGCCGGTTGGAGCGAGGGGCGGGGCTCCGCCCTTTTTAGCTTAAAGGTTAAAGTTTAAAGTGTAAAGCAGGTTTTTATGCGTCATTTCTTTAGCCTTTATCCTTTCCGCTTTACGCTCTTTACTATCTTGTAGGCGAAAAAGGTCCCGGAGAAACGCTCTGGGTAGCTAATTTCCTGTTTAACTAATCGACCCGAATGGGTCATAAACAAAACGAAGGATATATGGCAAATCGTGTTGTAATCGGCTCCCAGTGGGGTGACGAAGGTAAGGCCAAGGTTGTGGATTTCTTGACTCTGGACGCAAATATCGTGGTGCGTTTCCAGGGCGGTGCAAACGCTGGTCACACTGTTGAAGTGGGTGACAAGAAGTTTGTGTTCCATCTGATTCCGTCTGGCATTATGCATGACGACAAGCTTTGCGTTATTGGTAACGGCGTTGTGCTGGATCCGATCCAGACTCTTGCAGAAATTGCCGACCTCCATACTAAGGGCATCAACCCGGAAGGCCACCTGTTCATTGCTGACAATGCTCAGGTCGTGCTGCCGTACCACTCTGCTCTGGACAAGGCCAAGGAAAAGAAGGCTGGCAAGGCTGCTATCGGTACTACCGGCCGCGGCATTGGCCCCTGCTACAGCGACAAGGTGAACCGTATCGGTGTTCGCGTCGGTGACTTGATGGACGAACGTGAACTGCGCCCCCGCGTCGAAGCTATGGCCAAGGTTCATAACGAAGAATTCAAGGTGATGTACGATGTTCCCGAAATTGATCCGGAAGTGGTGATCAAGGATTACCTGGAACTGGGTCAGAAGATCAAGCCGTTCGTCTGCGATACTAGCGCCCTCCTGTTCAAGGCTGTGAAGGAAGGCAAGAAACTGGTGTTCGAAGGCGCTCAGGGCACCATCCTGGACGTGGACCAGGGTACTTACCCGTACGTGACCTCCAGCAACACTGTTGCTGGTTATGCAAGCTGCGGCGCAGGTATCGGCCCCACCGCTATCGACCAGGTCGTTGGTGTTGTCAAGGCTTATACCACTCGCGTTGGTAACGGTCCGTTCCCCACTGAACTTCTGGACGAAATGGGTGACACCCTCCGTAAGATCGGTAACGAATATGGTGCAACCACCGGTCGTAACCGTCGCTGCGGTTGGTTCGACGCTCCGGTTGTCCGCAAGGCTGCTATCGTTAACGGCCTGACTCACCTGGCTATCACCAAGCTTGACGTCCTGGATACTTTCGACACCATCAAGATCTGCACTCACTACGAATGCGATGGCGAAAAGATCGAAGTGTTCCCGAACCAGCTGTCCAAGGTCGGTCGTTGCGTGCCGGTTTACGAAGAAATGCCGGGCTGGAAGTGCGATACTACCAAGTGCCGCAAGATGGAAGATCTTCCGGAAAATGCTAAGAAGTACCTGAACCGTATGGCAGAACTGGTTGGCGTGAAGATCGGTATGATTTCTATCGGTGCTAAGCGCGATCAGAGCATTATCGTTGACATGGACTAATTGAAGCGGAAGGAGAAGTTCTTATGGACAATAACGTTGTTGGTTTGCTGAAGGGTGTGGAGCTCTTTTCTGAATTGAACGAGGATCAGCTTTCGATGCTGGCCAATCTGGTTGTTGTCCAGAACTATAACCGCGATGAAACCGTGGTGCTGGAGGGCGACGACTCGATGCAGGCTCTGTATCTGATCGCCTCCGGTTCCGTCCAGGTGTACATGACCGGCGTTGATGGTCGTGAGACGATTCTTTCGTTCCTGGAACGCGGTGACTTCTTTGGCGAAATGAGCTTGATTGACGGTGAACCTAGGTCTGCCTCTGTGCGTACGGTGACGGATGCCCAGATGATGATCATTCACCGTGAATCCTTCTTGACTCTGATTCGTCAGACTCCCGAAATTGCCATGGCGCTGCTGAGCGAAATTAGTAAGCGTCTGCGTAAGGCAAACAAGCAGATCGGTTCCTTGTCTACGATGTCTGTAAGCGGACGCGTGGCTGGAACTCTTCTGAACTTGATGGAAGAACGTGGTGTTCGCATTCATACTGATGCCGGCACTATGGTAACTGTTATTCACAACCGCCCCACCCAGCAGCAGCTGGCCGACATGTCTGGTACTACCCGTGAAACGGTTAGCCGCATTTGCTCTATGTTGGTGAAGGCGAATGCTATTGCTATGACCGGCAAGGATATCGTCATCTTCGACGAAAACGCCCTGCAGGAAAAGGCTAGCAAGGGCTGATATGGATAAATTAAAATCCCTTGTGGGTCGTGTTGGCGGGTGGCTGAAAAAGGCTCCCGTGGTTAAGGCTATCGCTATCTGGATTGTCCTTTTGGTGTTTCTCGCCTTGGCTGTAGATAAAGTATTGATGCCCGCTTTTGCCGGTAAGTTTGCCAGCACGGGTGAGGTTCCCAATCTGGAAGGCATGAGTCAGGAGGCTGCCGAGGCTGCGCTGACAGATGCTGGTTTTAAGTTTGAATGGCTGGAAGAGGGGCGCTACAGTGCGACTATTGATTCCGGCAAGGTTCTTGTGCAGATTCCTGCTGCAGGCCGTGTGGCAAAGCTTGGCCGTACCGTGAAGCTGACTCGCAGCATGGGGCTCCGTCAGGTCGAGATTCCCGATCTTCGTGGCAAGAGCCAGAAGCAGGCTTCTATTTCCCTGGCCCGTGCCGGTCTTGTGCAGGGTGCCATTGTGAAGGGGGCCCACCAGAGCATTCCTCGCGGTGTGGTGATTCGTACGATTCCTATCGCAGGTGAAAAGGTCCGTATTGGCGATACCGTGAAGGTGGTGATTTCTGCCGGTGTGACTACCGGTAAGACCTTGTTGCCGAATTTTGCCGGTACTCCCATTGACGAAGTTTACCCGAAGCTTGAAAAGCTGGGTTTTGTGGTTGGACGTATCAAGCGCGCCAAGGCTCCCGAAGATATGGAAAATCCTGTTCCGGGTGCAGTGATCGAAACTTCTCCCAAGTATGGCGATTATCTGCCGCCGGATACCAAGATTAACTTTGTAATTGTCGAGTAGGTCTGTTTTGGTGAAGTCTTTCTTTTTGTCGCTGATGGTGGTGGCGGTGTTCTTGCTGAACGCCTGCAGTTCCGCTCCTGCAAAAAAGGAAGAGGCCGTTACCTTGAGCAAGGCGGATTCCCTGGCGATTGCCGCCGCTGTGGCAAAACAGATTGCTGAAGGCGGTGTGGCTGTAAGTGCCGAGGAACCGCGCCTTCCTGAAAATATCGATGCCGCCCATGAATCTTTTATCCGCGCTCTCGAAATGGAAATGCGTGGCGAAAAGACTCTGGCCAATGTGTTCTGGCAGCATGCCGCGGAGTCTGACCCTTACAACCGCTTCTTGACCTTCAAGTTGGCCGAAATGCTCATGGCCGAGGGCAATGATTCCCTGGCTTTGATTCAGGCCATGCGTGGCCAGAAGTTGAAGGGTAAGATTCTTGCCTCTCAGTTGTCCTTGCTGGCACACCTTTATGTGAAGGCGGGTGTGGCCGATTCCTGTCGTAAGTATTTCAAGGCAGCCCTTGATTCCAGCAAGTATCAGGACATGACCTTGCTTTACGATTATAGCTTGTTCCTGGAGGCCGTTCAGGATGCGGATGAACTGATCCGTGTTTATGACTTGCTGCTGCCCCAGGTGAACTATATGCCGTCCTTGTTACAGCGTCAGCTGAACTTGTTGCTGGAACATCATAAGGATTCTTCTGTAATCGATCTTTTTGGACGGGCTCACGATGCTACGGGCAACAAGGAATATTTGACCAAGATGGTTCAGGGACTTGTGTTCCAGCGCCGATTGCAGGAAGCCCGAGCTGTCGTAGATACTTTGACTGGCTCTAGCGAAGACAACGAATCCATGGTCGTTCTCCTGATGACGACTTTGGCGGAAACGGACCGTGCTGTTGCATATACCCTGCTCAAGAAGAAATACTATGAGGATGGTGTCCGTTCTCCTGTGCTGACAAACTTCCTGGGCCATTACGAGAATATTCATGGAGACGTCGATAGCGCCAAGGTTCACCTGCTGCAGGCGGCTGAATCGTTGGGCGACCAGAAGGTTTATGCGGCTAATGCTTACCACGCCCTGGCTGGAATCGCCGTCAAGGAAAAGCGCATGAACGATGCCGTGCTTTATGCCGAGAAGGCTGACTCTGTGTCGATGGGTGCAGAAAAGGCCATGTTGGCCATGATGTACGGCTCTGCAAAGATGTATGACAAGGCCTACAAGATGCTGGATTCCCTCATCGCCGTTTGGGATAAGTGGAGCCCGCTGGCCGGAGTGGCTGATTCTGTAACTTTGCGCAAGATGAACGCGGAAGTGGAACGGAACAAGTTGCAGTTCCGTAGCGTCTATGGACGTATTCTGGCTAATGAAGCCCAGGAAATTTTGCAGACCGATAAGTATGATTCTGCCAAGATCGCCCTTGCAAATGCGAAGCGTGCCAAGGCACAGGAATTTTACGAGGGAATTGCCGCCGTCGATTCGTTGAACATGGATGTGCGCATGCTGATGGCCATGAATCTGGAACGCATGGGACGCTATGAAGAATCCTTCAAGATGTTTGAATTCCTGTTGGATAGCGTTCGCGCCCGCAGTGTAGATCAGCCCGAAGTCCTGAATTATTATGGCTATACCTTGATTGACCTGAACCGCAACGCAGACGAAGTGGAAAAGGGTTTCCAGATGGTTTTGAAGGCTCTTGCCATGGAAAAGTCGGAAACTCCCACTGAGGCTTATCTGGATTCCAAGGCATGGGGGCAGTATCGCAAGGGCTTTTATGCAGAGGCCCTGAAGACCATGCAGGAAATCAAGGATCCGAAGTTTGATGAGGATGCCGTTTATTGGGAACATATGGCTGCCATTCAGGAAGCCCTTGGCAATAAGGCTGAAGCCACGGCTGCCTACAAGAAATTGCTGAAGCTTATTCCGAAGCATCCTGAAGCAAGGCGCTTCCTTAATATCAAGAAAAAGTAAAAGGCGGTTGCTTTATGCCGCTGTTTAGATTTCGCTCTCTTTTCTCTTTGCTGCCAGTCTGTGCCTTGGTACTGGCCATGTTTGTTGTTGCCGGCTGTACGGGGGGCAAGGTTCGCACAGACGCACCTGTGGCGGAAAAGGAAATTGCCCCTCAGGATAGTCTGCGGGCTAAGTTTAAGCTGACCATTGTCCAGAATGGTGAAAATCAGGAGCTGGATGCCGTCCTGTTTTCTGTACCTGGAAAACGTTATCGCATGGAGTTGACGGGCCCCATGGGCATTGGGGTTGCCTCGATGCTTTGGACGGAAGAAGGTTGGCTCATGACCTTCCCCACAGAAAAACTTTATGTAAAGGGCGTTGGCTATATGGTTGGGCTGCTCAATGACCGGAGCTTACCCCTGGTTCATATCCATCAGATTGCAGCTTTTTTTGAGGGTAAGTTACTTCCGGATAATTACGAGGATGTGGTGCCTGGCCACGAAGCCGTTGATGGGACGGGACGTCACTTTACCTATGAATTGCAGGATTCGCGAGTGGTTCAGCTAACCTATACGGGACGTGACGGAAAACCTGAAACGTTGAAGTTTTCCGGGTTCCGCGAATTTGAGGGAAATGTGTTACCCGAGACCATTGTTTTTGAACGTGGGGAAAAGCGATTCCTGGAAATAAAAATCAAGAAGGTGACCCACGGAAAGTCTTTTAGCGGTGGAACCTGGAAATTGAATGTTCCCCGGAGTTTTAAGCTTGTTGAACAGTAATTTTTTAGGTTGTGATTCCGGTGCGGCTGTTTTTGATTTTTGTAGATTGAGGTTGTGAAGATGAGTTTTTTTAATAAGATTAGCCTTTTGTTTGCCTTGGTTTTGTTCCAGGCGTCTTTTAGTTTTGCTGCAGATACCTTGGAGGTATTTGCGATTCGAGTTCAGTTTGCCGAAGAAAAGACTGACAATTCGTTGACCACGGGAAATGGAACTTTCGACTCTGACGAAAAGAAGAAGGATTCGTATAAGTTGGATCCGCCGGGCCGTCGCAATAGTGTGCCCTATTGGAAAAAGCATTTTGATTTTGCGAATGCCTATTACAAGGCTGCCAGTGGCGGAAATATTGTAATCAAGTCCAGAATTTTTCCGGAATCTTCCAGTGCTTACAAGCTGAAGAAGCAAATCATCGACTATAATCGAACCAGCAAGAGGGATGGCGAAAAGACTGCTGAATTTGATTCTTCCCGTGTTTGCGATTATATGCAGTTCGTGTACGATGCCGTAATGGCCGCTCATGAATCCAGCGATTCGCCCTTTAGCATTCCCCTTTCGAAAAATCCGAATACGAAACGTGCCTTTATGATTATCCATGCCGGTGCCAGCCGGTTGGTGGATGGCGGTACCATGGGTTCGAACAATGCCGACACCCCTGCCGATTTTATAGACGCTTTTGTTAGCGGGGAGTATTGGCCGTTCCTGTCTGATACCTTGGCAAATGTTGCTCTAAAGGCTGATTCCTCTAGCAAGAAGTCTGTAGTTGACGGTCTTGCTCTTAAGGGGGCCTCTATCGATACCTTGCGCTCTATAATGGTCATGAGCGAAACCGCTTCCCAGGATGGTTTGAACTGGGGTGTAAACGGGATTCTGGTAAATCAGATAGGCCGTCAGCTTGGTATGCCCGATACCTATGATGTGGTGAAGGGAATTTCTCGCCTGGGTTATTTTGACTTGATGGACTTTGCCGG
The DNA here is from genome assembly GCF_900129715.1 of Fibrobacter sp. UWH9. Classification (NCBI taxonomy): domain Bacteria; kingdom Pseudomonadati; phylum Fibrobacterota; class Fibrobacteria; order Fibrobacterales; family Fibrobacteraceae; genus Fibrobacter; species Fibrobacter sp. UWH9. Next base: position 82,295 of record NZ_FQWP01000007.1, read on the forward strand.
CTATAATGCAGGAAATGGATTCTTGCCTGCACTGCCTGCGGCCTGGGAACGAACCTATATGGGGTGGAGTTCCGTTCAGGAAGTTCGCCCCTCTGCAGGAAAGAAAATTTCTGTGGATGTGGCTGCTGCCGGTTCCGGGGCCTGCTCAAAATCCAAGAGTAAAAATGTCTGTACTGAAGTCCTGAAGGTGCCTCTCAGCGCATCTGAATACCTGCTTGTAGAAAATCGTCAGCGTTCCTGGAACAAGGATGGCGAGGTGAGCGTGGTGCTGGGTGAACCTGACGAAAGTTCCGATACGACAATCAGGACCGTTCCCGTAGATAGTCTTGACCTTGTGTTCCAGGACAGCACTTGTGTCAAGGGGGAATGCAAGGTGAACAAGAAGAAGGCCCGTGGTGTCATTCTTGATGTAAGCTCCTTTGATGCGGGCATCCCTGCAAGCGGTATTGCCGTGTGGAAGGTGAACGAATGGTTCCTTCGTAGAAATTTGGAAGATGGTGTTGCCAACTATTGGGCCGGCGATGAATTCCGTGACCATCAGTTTGGACTTTCACTGATTGAAGCCGATGGCGTGCTGAGTATCGGAAAGACCTTTAAGAACGCCCTGGGCGAAGATACCTATGATTACGGAAGTGGTGCGGATTTGCTGCCTCATTTGCGCGTAGCGGACAAATCTTCAAAGCAGAAATTCGATACGGTAAAGACCATCAATCCCACCGGTTATGCGAATACCATGACGACCCAGGGCGGTTATACGGGTATCAGGATTTCTGTTTCCGTTCCCGAAGATTTCCGAAAGGAAAAGACGGCTAACGGCCTGATGGGGGATAGCGTCCTTAATTTTGCCTCGACTCTTATTACGGTGACCGTTTCTATTGATGATGGAAGTATTGAAGACAGCAAGTTCCCGAGAGAGGTTGGCCTGAACGGAATCGTCCGTGGCGCAGTCTTTGTGGATAATCCTGAAAAGAGCGGGGAGAAAATTGTTGTGTTCGGTGCAGACAATGGATCCCTGCAGGCATTTAGCGCTTTGGGTGATACCTTGTTTGATGCGGATACGGTCGTTGTTAAAAAACAGCTGACGAATAAGGGGACTGAAAAGGAAATTCCGCTTTATCGCATCGGTTCCAATTATGGTCCCCTGCTGGGTATGGCTAGCGATGGCAAATACGTTTATTCGCTTCACGAAAAGCATCTGGTCCGTACGCAGTTTGAAAGCGAATCCTACGTAAGTGAAACGGCGTTGGATGTGGACTCTGTGGTGGCTGGCCCCATGGTGGTTGGAAATGAACTGTGGTATGCGACTAGACATCAGATTCGAAATGTGAAAATTGGCGACGGAAAGTTCTCTAGGGGATTTGACGTCAAGGTGACTGCCGACGGAAATATTACAGATATGGCTTTCTGTGGTACGGATGAGGATGGCAATTCCAAGATTGCCTATGTTACGGACGAAGGTGAAGTGGGCTTCGGTTCCAAGGTGAATTCTGCTACCTATGAAAGTGAACCCGCAAAAGTTCACGGAACTGAAAAATTCTACCGCGTTTCCTGTACAGACATTGATCGCGACGGTGTTGAGGAAGCTATTGTCCTTGGCAGCCGTGGAACGGTGTCTGCTAGAAAACGGAATGGAAAGTCTGTTGTCTGGACCAAGAATTATGAGCGTGGAGCTGCTGGCTCCAGCGGCCTCTCTGATGAAACTTCTGGTATGGCCCTGGGTGACGTAAACGGAGATGGTTATCCTGAAATCGTATTCCTGGGAGATAACCTGGTTTATGCCCTCGATCGTTTTGGCTTGCCCGTTTCTGGATTCCCCGTGAAGATTTCAAAAGGTAGTCCTGTGTATGGATTCTTTAGCGACCCGTTGCTGGTTGATGTGACTGGTGATGATGTTCCGGAAATTCTTGTTCCTAACAATGACGGATTGATTTATGCCTATACGGGAAAGGCCAAGCGGGTTTCTGGACAGTTCCCCCTTGCTGCAGGTAGTTTTGAGTATGTGGACTCCCTGAGTGAATTGCAGCCTATGAGTATTTATGTAACGGACGCTGTTGGTAGTAGCAAGTCTGCTGGCCCGGAACTTTATGCCTTCCACAGAAGTAACGTTAGTGCATTCCGTTTGCAGAAGGCTGCTGAAGATGCTGCGGGTAATGCTGCCGCATGGACCTTGCCTGCCGGCGGTAACGAACGTACTGGCTATCTTGATGCCTCCAAGCTGAAGGATGTGAAGGCTTCTAAGTCTAAGGATGAAATTACGGAATTCTTCATGTTCCCCAATCCGGTGCGTGGCGGGGTGGCCAAGGCCCGTTTTGAAGTTGGTGCAGAAGCCAATTCCGCAACGATTGAATTGTATGACATAACGGGCCTCTGCGTGTTCAAGCAGAAAATGTCTGATGTTGTGGCTGGCCGCAATCAGTTTGAAAACCTTGACCTGAAAAAGCTAGGTTCGGACGTATACACCGCTCGCCTGCGTGTAGATTTCAAGTCTGGAAAGACTAAGCAGAAACTGTACCGTGTGGGAGTTATCCGCTGATGAGGTTCCGCTTATGCCTAGGGTTTCTTGCCATGGGTTTGATGGTGTCCTGCAGTTCTGTTGCTGGTGGGGCGCCTGAAGATCTGGACGAAACCTCCTCCAGTGGGCATGAACGTCAGTCTAGTGCCGTTGTCAAAAGTTCTTCTAGCCGATCGGAAAGCCCTGTTCAAGAGTCTTCGGGTTCTGCGGAACCTTCGTGTAGTTCTGCATTGAGCTCGGATTCCCTTTTGTCTTATTATGTAAGCTGGGTAAAGATTCCTGCGTCCTCTGTAAAAAGAGGCTCCATGTCTTTTTCTGTGAGTTCCTTTGAAATCGGGAAGACGGAGGTGACCCAGTCTTTGTATAGAACCATTATGGATTCCTTGCCGGCAATGGGTGTCTCTGGTGACAGTATTCCGGTGGCGAACGTAAACTGGTATGAGGCAATCTTGTTCTGCAATGCTCTATCGAAAAAGGTGGGGCTTGATACGGCCTATGTCTATGAGGCTGCCGAAAACGCACAATATCTGCAGAACTTGTATGTTGATTACAGCGTTGAGTCCGTGAGACTTCCTACGGAAATGGAATGGGAAGTCGCCTACCGTGCCGGAACGACTACGACATATTATTGGGATCGGGAAGAAGCTTCTAAATACGCTTATTATGTACAAAGTAGTGGCCCCACTGTCGTGGCTCAGTTTATGCCTAATGCCTATGGCCTTTATGATATGGCTGGCAATGTGGCGGAGTGGACTAACGACTGGTACGGAGTGAAACCGACAAAATCGCAGATGAATTATACCGGGGCGAAATCCGGCAGTTTGAAAGTCGTTCGTGGAGGTGGCTGGGGCGATAAAGTCAAGGCCCTTGCCGCCGATACTGTTGCTAAAAGGGAACCCCTTTATCGGGGTAAGGATTTGGGCCTTCGTTTGGTGCATTCGACTGGTTTTTAGATAATTTCTGTTAATGCCTAAACGGCTAATTTGTTAAATTGTAGCCATGAAGATTTTGAACTCCATGGCTTTTTCATTTGTAAGGTTTTTGCTTCCTGTTGGGATGGCATTGCTGATTTCTTCCTGCTCTGAAGAAAAGTCTGAACCTTTACCGGAACTTCCGCCTGTTGAATTGCCGAAGGATGTGACGGGCCTCTATTCGGGAAGTATGCCTTGTGATGATTGCACCATGAAGGCATTGCGCATAACCTTGAATGAAGACTCCACTGTTAATGCGGTGCAGACCCGTGTAACTGATTCCATGCAGGTGGATTCCCTGAAGGGTGTGTTTTCTGTAGTGGATAGTTCCATAAGGATTGTTTTGCCCTCTGCTTCTGAAAGTGCAGATAGTGTTCACTGGAATTTTAAACGCTCTGCATCTGGAAATCTGGTTTATATGAATTCTGCAGGTCAGGTCTATGAAGATGAAAATGGCCGTCGTGCAGAACTGTTTAGAATCATGACGGCTCCCGTCCAGAAATCCAAGGATCCGAAATGAAGGTCAAGACCTTAGTGATTGATGACGAGCCTTGGGCTCGTGCCCGCATCATCTCCATGTTGGAGGATTACGCGAGCGAGTTTGATATTCAGGGGGAGGCAGAATCTGGAGCTCAGGCAATCAAGGCTATTCAGGACCATCTTCCTGATGTCGTCTTTCTGGATATCCAGATGCCGGATATGGATGCATTTGATGTTCTGCATGCCTTGAATCCGGAGGAAGTCCCGTATGTGGTCTTTACGACCGCCTATGATGAGTTTGCCTTAAAGGCCTTTGAAGAAAATACGGTTGATTATTTGCTGAAACCCTTTGATTCGGAACGTTTGATGGCCACAGTTGAAAAACTGCGCAAGATATTCCCCGATGATGGTTTTAGTATTCCGGCGCCTCCTGATTTTACCTGGAAGAAGTTCCGTAACGTGGTAGACTTGAGCAATTTCTACCTGCAGCGAATTCAGGTTCGAAAAGGAGATCGTTGTATCTTTCTGAGTGTAGATGAAGTGGTCCGTTTTCAGACGGAAGGCCGTTTTACCATGGCCTATACGATGAACGAGATGCATATAGTCGATGTGTCGACCATGGAACTTGAGAAACGTCTGGATCCCATGCATTTTATACGCGTTAACCGTTCGACCATTGTTTCGATTGACCATATCGCAGAGTATCGCAAGGTGAACTCCCGCATTACCATGGTGCTTCGAGATAAGAGCAGGACTGAACTGGTAGTAAGCCAGGCCATGTTCAAAAAGATTCGCAGCCTGTAAAATTATAAGTCAGATTTTAATTTGGAAAATAAGATGAAGGACAACTTGCAAGAGAAGAAAGTTTTTTCTGTGAAGGGTTTTGTGAAGGGCTTGTTTAGGGAAATAATTGTTCCCATTGCTCTGGCGTTGATTGTAATCCAATATGTGATTCAGGCATTCCAGATTCCTAGCGGATCTATGGAAGATACGCTGAAAACAGGAGACTTCCTTCTCGGTTTGAAGTTTACCTATGGCTCTCCCATACCTTTTGGAAATCAGAAGTTCCCTGCTATTACCGATCCCGTGCCTGGGGATGTGGCAATTTTCCGTTATCCCGGGGAACCTGAATATCCCGATGGTAATCCTCGCCGCTATACTCATCTCTTTAACGCCTTGATGCTTGGCAATTTCTACTGGGATCATGAACCTGAAGAGGGACAGCCTCACTTAGTTCATTATGGCGATGGTCCGAAGGATTACATCAAGCGCTGTGTGGCCGTGAGTGGCGATACGGTTGCCGTTCATGGCGGTCGTCTTTATGTGAATGGTGTTAAGCAGGATACCTTGCCCGGACGTGGTAAATGGACTAGTACGGTTCGAACCATGTCTCCTCGTGACGAACGAGAACCTTTTGTTGTGCCGTCTGTAGGTGATACTCTGTATGTGAATTCCCTGCCGTTGGATAAGCTCTGGTGGTTGCGTTCCCTTGTCGCCCAGGAAAATCCGGATGACTCCGTCAAGCTTGATATTTCTCTGTGGAAGGATGGTGTCGAAAGCAATAACTACGATTTCGAGAACTTCCGCATACCGGTAGAAAATGACCGCGGGCTGGCCATGAATGAACTGTTCCGCCGCAATCGTACTATCCTTCAGCAGCGTGTGACCCAGGGGGACACCGTTTCTGGGGTGATGAGCTTCGCCTATTTCAGGGAACTGGCCCGTATCTGCTATTTGCCTATGCTGGATCCCCATGCCAAGGGTGGGCTGATGCGCGAAGTTAGCTACATCGGTTTCGAAGCTTCTATGTTGAAGGATCTGGAAGACAATGTGAACGCTTTGAATGCATCGGCTGTTAGTGCCGCTGTTGTCGATTCTGCGGTTACGGATTCCGTTGTTGCTGATTCCCTGGCTGATTCGCTGAAGGCTGATGTGGCTCGTTCTCCTGTTTTTGAAATCAGGAAGAACTTGACTCTCGGCGGTAAAAAAATGGATTACTATGTGGTTCAGACTCCTCAGTATTTCATGATGGGTGACAACCGTGATAATTCCGCAGATAGTCGTTATTGGGGATATGTGTCGCTCCGTAATATGCGCGCCAAGGCTTTTGTCATTTACTTCTCTTTTGAAAATGAAGATGAGTCTTTCGCCTTGTCCAATCCCTTTACCTGGTGGCGTCTGCCCTTCAAGATCCGCTGGAGCCGACTGGGCAAGATTATCCACTTGATTGATTAAGTCTGAAAGTGTTGTTAGGATGAAATTTTTTAAGACCGTATACGTTCTAGGTGCGATTGTTGCGAGCTTGCTTGTGGCCTGTGCGACGCAGGTGGCTCCGTCTGGTGGCCCCGAAGATAAGTTGCCTCCGCGTGTGGCGGGGGTGTATCCAGCTCCGTATACGACAAACCATCCTAACGAACTTTATGTAAAGCTTGAATTTGACGAATGGATTAACGCCTCTATTCCCAGGAGCGCTGTTTCTATTTCTCCGCCGATTGATAAAAGAGTGCGGTTTGACGTCAGCGGCAAAACTCTGGAGTTGTCGTCTCGTGCAGAGCTTGATTCTGGAACGACGTACACAGTAACGTTTGCGGGTGGTATCAAGGATTTGCGCGGCAATGCTCTTGCAAAGCCTTTCCAGGTTGTGTTCTCGACGGGAGCCTATATTGACTCGCTGACTCTTTCGGGCCGAGTTCTTGTGAATGCGGCTATGGCAAAGAAGAAGGAATTTCCCAGTGTGGGTTTGTTCCTGATGGGTGCAGATCGTGAAACGAAACATTATCTGGATAAGTACCGCGATTCTGTAACCAAGGCGCTGGACTCTCTGCCTATGATTCTTAAGGAACCGCCCCTGTATGTGACTCGAGCCGATAGTGCGGGGCATTTTACCTTGACGGGTCTTAAGGCGGGAATGTATCGTGTCGTAGCCTTTGTGGATGGCAATGGTAACCAGAAGGTGGAACTGGCAACGGAACAGGCTGGCGTTTGGACCCAGGATATTCACCTGACTGCAGAGACAACGGATACCTTATGGATTGCCGTGGCAGATATGGACTCGTCTCATCTGGAACTGGAATCTGTATCTCAGCCCTTTGCAAATGTGCTGGAAGCGAACTTTACACGAAACGTCTATTTTGATTCCCTGTTTAGAGATTCTGCCAACTGCTTCCTGACTTCTCCTGAAAATGAGAAGGTGTATCCGAAGTTTGTTTATTTGGGAGCATCTTCCAATAAGCCGCAGTTCTATTTTGATCCGGCACCTAAAAGTGAAATTCTTTACAAGTTTACTTGTCTTGCCGGAAAGGATTCGCTTTATCGAACTTTGGATACGGCAAGAAATGAAGTGGAATGGGAATGGAAGAAGATGGAGTCCGATACGCTTCCGCCTGCGGTAAGTACGGTGAAGGCTGTCTCGAAGTCAAAGAACCTGTTCCCTGACGATTCCCTGATCGTCTTGTTTAATAAGCCCAAACTGGATTCTGTAGAAGAAACCTTCTATGTGGCGGTTAACAAGGATACGACCGAGGTTCAGGTCAAGCAAATCGATCCGGTGCGTTTTGTGGTATTGAATTCTGACCCGTGGGGAACGGACCTTACGATGAACTTCTTGATGGGGTATAACGATACGACGTTGGCGGCTGCCGACAGTAATGGCGTTCGTGATACCGTTGTTGAACTGAAGTACAAGAAACTGCAGAAATTTGAAACGGTGGCGAAGTTGAAACTTGCAACGTTGCAGGGTGCTGTCCCCGGTGCAAAGGTCGGTGCCCTGGTCCGTCTGCATTCCATCGAGTCTGATAAGGATTTTATAGAACCTTGTGATAATGCGGGCCGCTTTAAGTTTAACGGACTGGTCGAAGGGTCCTATTTTATGGACTACTATTATCCCCAGGAAGGAAAGAATATTCCTGATGGAGGTTCCATTGAACCTTTCCGTTATGGGTCTCCCTGGAGAGCGATTAACGATACATTGAAGCTGAAGAATGGTGAAAATAATCTAGACCAGTTGCAGGCTGCAATTCCGTCTCTGCATTAGAATTTTGGTGAGGATAAATATGGGAAATATTCCGACTTTTGTTGCGATTGATCTTGAGACAACGGGTCTTGATTTTGAAAAAGATGAAATTATCGAAGTCGCGTTGGTCCGTTTTGAAAATGGGGTCCCTGTTGAAGATGTGGATTATCTGGTCAAGCCAACGACGGCTTCCTTGCGCCCCTTTATTGAAAATCTGACTGGAATATACAAGAGCGATCTTGAAAATGCAGAATCATTTGCAGGTGTGGCAGGCAAGATTTATTCCTTTATCGGAGATTATCCCATTGTTGCTCATAATGCCGCATTTGATTCGAAGTTTCTGACCCAGACTTTTGCAAAGGTCGGTATTTCCTTTGAAAACCATATGGTGTGGGATTCCTTGACGGTTTCTCGTATCGCCTTCCAGAATGTTCCTAATCATCGCTTGGATACCCTGGTCCAGGAATTGAATATTCCCAGGAGCCGGGCACACCGCGCGTTGCCTGATGCCGATGCCTGCGGCAGACTTTTTGTGATGTCCCTGGAAAAAATTCAGGGTGAAGACCGCTGGCTGTATAACGCCCTTTCCAAGGTTGCAGTCAATTCCAACTGGTCTGCAATCTGGCCCGTTTCTGGTGAATCCGAAAATGAATTTTCTTACAAGTTGCCGGAAGTCCCCCTGGAAGAGGTTCCTGTAAAGAACCACGTTCCCCGCGTGGGAGAATTCTTCCAGGAAGGCGGCATTCTTGCCAAGAATATGGCTGGGTATCAGCCCCGTTCTAACCAGCAGGATTTGGCCGCTGTGGTGGAACGCAATATGCATAAGGGTGGGCTTTGCGTCATCGAGGCTCCTACGGGTTCTGGAAAATCACTTGCGTATTTAGTGGCCGCCGCTAACAAGGCTGCATCCGGTGAACGAGTCGTCATTAGTACGGCAACCCGTGCGCTTCAGGAACAATTGTGGAATCGCGATATTCCCCAGCTGTCCTGCTTGTACAATGGCAAGTTGAAGGCTTCTGTTTTGAAAGGGCGCGAAAATTATTTGTGCCTAAGAAAGTTTGAGGCAATTCTTGCGTCCCCCGAAAATATGCTCTTGCCGGAAGAAAGAGATTCCTTCATGGCTATTATACCTTGGGTCTATACGACGACAACTGGTGACGTGAATGAATGCTCTTCGTTTAGTCAGGGACGTAATCGTGTGCTTTGGTCCAAGATGGCAAGTTCTGCAAAGTCTTGCCTTGGAGAAAAGTGCCCGAATTATGGCAGGTGCCCAGCCCTTGCCGCAAAGCGCCGTGCCATGAATTCCAATTTGCTGCTGGTAAACCATTCTCTGTTCTTGGCAGACATGTCGTTGGATTTTGCGCTGCTTCCGCTTTACGAACATATTGTGTTTGATGAAGCTCACCGTCTGCCTGAAATCAGCAACCAGTCGCTGTGCCGTACGGTGTCGTTCTTTGGCCTGCGTAATGTCATTAAGACTATGGTTCCGTCCCGCACTAAAAAGGATGGCCTCGTTGTAGAAATCGAGGCTGGAATTCCGGCGGAGTGTACTGAAGCCCATGAGGTATGCGCTAATTTGGTTGAAAGCCTGGGCGAATTGGAAAAGGCCTTGCATCGTTTCTTTATGAAGATCGGCAAGAAGCTGACAAAGCAGAAAAATAAGAATGGCTTCTCGTATTCTTCTAGCATGATGGCAGAATATGATGCCGATCCTGCAGGCTTTATGGACCAGTATGCCAAGGTTCAGAAACTGGTAGAAAAACTTTCCGCCATGGCTTCCTGGGTCAATGAATCTGTTTCTGGATTGGTGCATGATCTGAATGGCCGAATGACGGAGATCGAAAGATTCGTTTCTGATTTTGAGTTCCTGACCAAGGGCGCTCGCGAAGACTGGATCTTCTTTATGGAGGAACCTTTTAATCCTCATACCATAAAGCTTCATGCCTACCCGTTGAATTTCGGTACTATCTGGAAAGAAAAGTTCTATCCTTGGATCAAGTCTGCTACCTTTACTTCTGCGACCTTGGCGGTACAGGGTGACTTGACTTACTTTGTTGAAAGAATGGGCTTGAACGTCCAGGATCCAAAGAGGGCCCCCTTCCTTAGAGTGTATAACGAATCGTCTACAAAGGATGCTCGCCAGTCTGTAATGGTGGCTAAATATTTGCCGAAACCTTCTGCACCGGAATATAACGAGGCTTTGAACGATACCCTATGTCAGTTCTTGCCGGAGGTGGAAGAAAATGCCATGGTTCTCTTTACCAGCGTTTCGGCGATGATGAAGGCCCAGGCGGCACTTGCTCCGCTGTTTGCGCAAAAGGGCAAACTGCTTCTTTGCCAACATGTCGACGGTGCTCTGGATGGACTGATTGCCATGTTCCGCAAGGAAAGGGGCGCTTGCCTTTTGGGCTGTCAAAGCTTGTGGGAAGGTGTTGATTTCCCGGGTGACGCCTTGAAACTTCTGGTGATTCCTAAGCTTCCGTTCCCGAATCCCATGGATCCTCTTGTTGCGGGAATTTCTGCCAAGATGAAATCCGACGGTAAGAATTCCTTTAAGGATTATTATGTGCCGGAAGCCTATATGGAATTGCGTCAGGGGCTGGGACGTCTGATTCGTTCTGAAGAAGATTCTGGTAAGGTTCTGATTCTTGATAACCGCGTGGTGCTGGAACATTATGGCAAGAGCTTTATGCGGATCTGGAACATGAAGCAGAAGGTTGCCGACTCCATAGAAGACATCAAGTCTTTTGTGAAGTCCTAGACTTTGGCTCCGGATTATTTTTTCTAAATTTGGCGCCCTAATAGGGTGTGACTGATGTACGATTTAAATTCGTTTTTTGATGGAATGTCCAAGCAACTCCTTCGTGGTGTCCATGCGAAGGCCTTCGGACATAAGGGTCTTTTGAATAACGCTCTGATCCAGAGCGAAGCCTTGTCTTATTTTGATGATCGCAGACGTGCTGCCGACTTGTTTAGCAAGATGGAACTATGGCAGCGTCGCTGCATCAGCTTGGTTTACAATAGCGGTTCCCGCGGCTTGACTTATAATGAATTGCGTCTGACCGTTCCGGTTGGAAAAGTACGCGACCTGCAGAAGTTCCTTTTGGATATGTGCCGTGAATATTTGCTGTGGCGCACATCTACTGGTAGTACGATGGTCTACTACGGTTTCTCTAATTTCTGGGGCTGCTTTGGAATGGCTTCTGAAATGGAGTTCCCGGCTAGAGCCAAGTTCGCCTGTTTTCAGAACTTGCTGGACTGGCACATCTGCCTGGTGTTGTCGTACGCCTTGCGCAAGGAACTGAAGGTGAATACCAATGGTACCATCCATCGTCGTGGTTACCAGATTTGCGTGGATTCCTTTACGTCTACAAAGCAACTGTCTGAACGTGCTGCCGATAACGAGCTGTCCTTTATTTTCAATTTCCTGACAGGGAATGGTTGGCTGGAACAGGAAGACTCCTGCTTGGTTCCGTCTGAAAAGGCTCTTGAATTTATTCGTAAGAATGGTTTCCGCTTGCATCAGGATGTAGTGTCCTGGTGGCTAAAGGAACGTTTCCGCGGCGATCGCAATCACTGCGTCCAGTTGCTGAAAATTTTGGAACAGCCTCGTCCTGTCGCCGACGCCTGCAATCTGCTGTGGGTTCTTGACCCGACGTTCCGCATGGTAGAGAAGAACAAGGAGCTCCCTTGGGAATACCTGCCTCGCCCCTTGCGTGAATTGTGGCTGCTGGGATTTGTGAAATTCCAGATGGTTGACGGTAAGGTGGCCGGTGTTGTCTTGGAACAGTCTGGCAAGGATTGGGTGGAAACATCTATCGCCTCTATTCCTGAACAGAACATTTCCTGCCTGCCCAATTTTGAACTGATCGTATCGACGGGAACTTCTCCTCGTGTGCTTTTCACTTTGGCAAGTCTTTCCAAGGTTGAAAATGATGAAGTGTTCCTCCGCTTTGCCTTGAACCGTGAAACTTATATTCAGGGTTTAAGGTGTGGTCTGCCTGAAGCGGAAATCGAAAATTTCAAGAACTGGATTAAGCCTCCCGAAAATGTTGCCTCTACAATTTCGGAATGGAACTCCTCCTATTATGGGGCCAGAGTTCATACCGTTCGACTTCTGAAAATTGAAGATCTGAAAGTGCTTGCGGAACTTTCCCGCTTCCCGCAGTTTACCGAAGCTACGACCGAATACATTCCCGGTTACGGTTTTATCTTGAAGCCGGAACTGGAACATAAGGCTTTTGAAATTCTGGAAAACTACGGTTATTGCCCCTTTGTCGAAAAGCATGACGTGAACCGTCTTCCTGCACCTACCGAAGAATGGCGCAAGGACTTTGTCGTGGCATGGCCCGAGGCGAAGGCTCCCGACTATGAACTGAAAGATGATGCCGATGAAAATACTTTGCAGACGGCCTTGAACTCTACGAAGTATGGCAGCAACTATCAGAAGATGAGCACGTTCGATCTGGTGAAGGTGCTGCGTTATGCCAAGACTGTGGGAACCTTGGTTGGCGTCAAGGCCAAGGATCCTGTCAAGCGTAATGCCAAGGAAGAAGAAAAGATTTTCTTTGTTCATGCGTTGAAACTGGCCAAGTCTCCCCAGGTCATTGAAATTCAGATTTATGGAAAGGAAGAAAGGGAAATGCTGGACCTGTCCTTTATTCAGGAAGTGAAGGTCTTTAACGGCAAGGAACCCTAGAATTCGTTTTCTTATGGCAGGGTCTGCGCATAGCCCGCTATATCGATTAACTCATCCAGTGTTAATTCGTCTATGTAGGGTTCCATGTTGCGGTCATCATCGCCGAAATTCATCTGATACCAGAAAGTTGGCATGTCATTTCTAGCTCGGTCCCCGATGAAAATCGGGGGCTTTCTGTAATCGTGGGCGAAGTTGAGTCGATGCCCTTCTTCGCCGTGGCATGACTTGCAGTTTTGATTGAAAAGTTTTTTCCCGCGTTCCGGGTTGGCTCCCTTTAATTTTCCATCGGGTTGAAGAAGTTTGTACACGAGAAGGGCCATGCGTGCGTCTTCGCGGGTGAGGGTGTCTCCTTCGGAACCTGGGGCGGGGGTGCCTGGGCTTTGCGAAGTGTCTGGTTCGCTGTTTGCGAATGCGGGCATAATGGAGGTGCCTAGCAGCATCCCATACACAGCTAACAGTGTAAATAAACATTTAAACTTGTTTACGCCCATAAACGACAATTTAGTAAGGCTTGCTTGAGGACGTCGGGACAATTACTATAATTTTGTTTATGAGATTAGGTGTTTTTTTTAAAGTGGCGGTCTTTGGACTCGCACTTGCTTCTTTTGTGGCTTCTCCCCAGGCCAAGGAAAATTCTATGAATAATTTGTCTGAAAGCTCACTGGCGAAGAATTTCATTTTTAATGGCCGCTGGGATCATCAGAATCAGTTCAGCAGGACTAGCGCTCCGGCGGCAGTTATCCAGTTTAATGCCGTGGCGAAGTCTATTGATTTCGATCTGGAAGGGGAATCCCGCTGGATCCTCGTAGAAGATTCAAGGGAAGTTGCCGCCTTTGTTAGCGGTGCGCGTAAGGTCCAGTCGGTCAAGGTGGCCGGAGATGGTGAATCCCACCGTTATCGCCTGGTGAAAATCAGCGAGACGAATCCCGGTTCCGTAAAGGTCTACGGAATTTCTCTGGATGGTTCCGGAAGTTTTGGCTCCGTTCCCAAGCAGAGTGGCCGACGTATCGAATTTATTGGGGACTCCTTTACCGTGGGCTTCGGTGATGAAGGTAGCGGTTCCGATGACCCGTCCCTGGTTTTCGAAAAGACTAACGCCTCCAAGAGCTACGCCTACCTGCTTGCCGATGGCTTCAAGGCTGATTTTCAGGTGAACGCCTTTAGCGGTCGCGGCATGGTCCGCAATTACGACAATATTGTGCCTGAATGGAAGGTGCCTCGCCTTTATGAATTTACCGTTCCCGGTGAGGCCCCGGCGGATTTGGCTGGCAAGCTGCCCGAAGAATCCCTCAAGTGGGATTTTGGCAGCTTCCACCCCCAGGTGGTTGTAATCTTTATTGGCATCAATGACTTCCAGGGAAACCCTCCTTATGGCGACAAGAAGGAATTCTCCAAGGCTTATGCGGAGCTCCTTCAGAAACTGCGCAAGGCCCATGAAGGGGTGAAGTTCCTGCTGGTGTCCACAAAAATCTGGCCCAATGATGACCTGACTCCCACTGTAAAGGCCATTTACCAGTCCGAACTGGCTGCCGGTCACAAGGATTTGGAATTTGTGGAGGTCCGTACGGATAATGCAGGCCTCCTTGGGCATCCGGATGTGCATTCCCAGGCCGATTTGGCCCGTACTTTGCGCCCATTTGTAGCTAAACTGGGTGGCTGGCTATCCCGTTAGCCCCTATTTTTATATATTTGAGGGACAATATCTTACAAGTATAGGTTTCCTATGTCTAGGCTCTTTGAGAAAATCTATGTGCTGTTCAGGATGAATATCCTGATTTTCGTGTTGTTGGCTCTTACCGCCATCGCCCTTTTTGCGTACGAAAATGGCTTAGATAATATCGAATTCCTCAAATTGTCGGATTTCCCTTACGTCATCGCCCAGTCTGACTCTGTGGATGGCGGCGGATCTGCTGTAAAGCTGACCCGTACGGATTCCTCTGTCATCATGGACTATGAACTCCGTGAAGGCTACGCCTATCCTTATGCTGGCGTGAAGATTTTCCTTGGAGACGGTAAGGTCCGCGGTAAGGATCTTTCCCATTACGACAGTATCTTCGTGTGGGTGAAGCCCCGTGGCGAAGGTTCCGTCCGTCTCTACATGCGCGGTTATGATAGCGCTATCTATCGCGACGGTGATGAAACTTCACTGAAGTTCAACGAAATAGAATTCTTCCCCCTGAATGAAACCTATCCGGCAGTGTTCGTTCCCCAGGAATTCCGCGTGGCCGGCTGGTGGGTTGCTCAGAACGAGGTGGACGTTCATAAGGCTCGTGTAGACCTTTCTAACATCCCCCTGATCGAAATTCAGACCGGTACCAACGCTCCCCTGGGCTATGGTACTCTTGAAATCCGCGGTCTCTGCTTCAAGGGCAAGAAGATCGCCAAGGAAGACCTTACGACCGGCATCGTCGGTGTGTGGTTCGTGACCTTCTTCATGATCCTGGTCATCCGCTTCTTTGACTATAGCCGTGAACGGGCCGCAGCCAAGAAGAAGCGTGAAGAACTGGAAAAGAACCTGAAGGCTCTCGAAATCGAAAAGACTGAATACGAAAAGTCCAGTAAGGAAGACCCGCTGACCGGTTGCCTCAACCGTGCCGGTTTCAGCAGCATCCTGATGCGCGAACAGGAAAACCTGGTCAAGAATGACAGCCCTGTTTCCTTCGTGATTCTGGATATCGACCACTTCAAGCATATCAATGACCAGTATGGTCATAGCGTCGGTGACGAAGTGTTGGTGAACCTCTGCAAGCTGATCCAGAGCAAGATCCGTAATACGGATGCACTGGTCCGTTGGGGTGGCGAAGAATTCGTGATCCTCTGCAGCGACACGCCGATCCAGAATGCCCAGTTCCTTGCTGAAAAGCTCCGTATGGCTATTGAAAATACTCAGCTGATCAAGCAGCAGCAGGTGACCTGCTCCTTCGGTATTGCCGAAATGGTGGCTGGCGAAGATCCCAAGCGCCTGTTCGAACGTGCTGACAAGGCCCTTTACGCTTCTAAGGAGAACGGCCGCAACAGGGTGACTAGCGCCACCTTCAAGCGTACCCGTTAACGATATGAATAAGGCTGCCTTCTATATCGCAGCTGTTGCTTGCTCTCTTGCCGCGGTCCTCGTAACGGGTTGCGCCAAGAAGAGCCCCGAGCCGGAGTTCCGGCCCCTGCAGATTCATTGGATTCCCGGAGTGGGCGAGGATGAAGAATCCATGCCCACCAAGGATAATTGTGTGATTCGGCTCACGGCTAAACTGATGGGCGAGGATTTGGTTCAGGCTTCGCCGGTGGCGGATCTTGCATACAGAGTGGCATACGGAAAATCAAAGGAAGAGGCTGGAACCCTTTATTTTACTGGGGTTTGCGTCGATGCGGAAAGAAATTCCGCCCCCGAATGTCGGTGGAAGGCAACCTGCAGCAAGGACCTGGATATCGTTGTAAAGTTTCACAACGGAGATTAGTCTGCGGTGGTGGGATTTCTCATCGGGCTGATTTATCTTTTTCTGTATGAAGCAGATTTTTGAATATACCGACTACCGCGAGTGGTTACGTGACGCATTCGATGACTTTAAGCAGCGCAAGACTGTGATTTCGTGGCGTTATATGGCTATGAAGATGGGTGCCGATCCTGGTAATCTGCTTCGTGTTTCCCAGGGCAAGATTCACCTTTCTACCGCGCTTATCGAGCCGGCGGCTCAGTTCTTCGAACTGGATGAAAAGGAAACTGCCTACTGGACAGAAATGGTTTTCTTTGGCCGAGCCAAGACTGACAACGAAGCCTTGCAGCATTACGAACGTATGCAGGCTTTAAAGGGTGTGTCTCTCAAGCTTCTGCAGAAGAAGGAACTGGAATTCTACCGCCACTGGTACTACAACGCAATCCGTTCCATTATCGGTATTTGCAAGTTCAAGGATGACTATCAAGGCCTAGCCGAATGCTGCACTCCCCAGATTACCGAGGACGAGGCGAAAGCGGCCGTTCAGTTGCTTTACGAACTGAACATGATTTCAACAGACCGCGACGGCTTCTGGAAGGTAAACGATACCTTCGTGAGTACCGGCGGAAACTGGCGCTCTGCCGCTGTTCGACAGTTCCAGAAAGACACTATCGCCCTGGCAGGGGAGTCGCTGGAACGTCATGCACCGCACCTGCGAGATATCAGCACTGTCACCATGACGTTCAACATGGATGATATCCAGTTGATTCGCGAAAAGATTAATGAATTTCGAACGGATTTACTACGTTTATCTCAGGAAGGCGAAGGCGACAACACGGTTTTCCAGCTGAATATCCAGTTGTTCCCTCTTGCCTTTACAAAACCGTTGCAGGAGAAGGAAAAATGAACAGCCAGTTGCTGAAAAAGTTTGTTTTGCCTTTGTCGCTACCATTGGTAGCGTCGTTTTTTGCCTGCTCCGATAATCCTTCCAATTCCGGAAATAATCTCGCTGGTGGACCGGGTAGTATTACTACCAATGGTATCGTTGCCCGTGTTGGTGGCGTTCCTGTTTCTAATGCCAGCGTGTCCTTGCATCAGGTTGACTATACCGTACCCGAGGCTAAGGAAGAAGTTATGGTGGTCGCCGTGGCGACGACGGTTACCGATAGTGTTGGCCGCTTTGCATTGACCGTGCCCGACTCTGGCGAATACCGTATGACCGTGTCCTATGACGGTTCTGCCTATACAAAGATTGTTTCTCATGAGAGCTATCAGGCTCTGGATTCTCTGGAAGGGGTTGTAGACCTTTCTGCTATTGCAACCCTGACGGGTGTTGCCGATATTCCTGAAGGCAGCAAGGCGGTATGGGTTGGCGTTGTCGGCACTGATGTGCTGGTGCGTTCTGATTCCAATGGTGTATTCTTTATTCCGGCAATTCCTGCTAACGACACCTTGCAGTTGTATTTCATGGATGACGGCTATGAGGAAGACCTGGGACGTGAGTCCGTGTTCCTGCAGCCCTACGAACAGGTGCAGTACAACTATAAGACTCCCGTAGAAATTGACAGTTCCGTAACGGATTCTTCGGAGGTGGTTGCCGATTCTCTGCCCAAGGTTTCCGTGCTGCTTCAGAACGGCTCTCCGGCGGCTTATGCCACGGTTGCCCTGAGATCCCTTGATAGCGTTGGCGAAATTCGTTTTGTCAGGAGCTTCATGGTTGTTGCAGATAAGTATGCCGACGAGAATGGACGTTTTGATATGGAATGGCCTAAGTCTGGCGATTACCGTCTGACTGTCACTTCGGGAAGCCAGTCCTATTCCAGAGTTTATTCTGCAGAAGAGCTGAAGGATGTTGATTCTATTACGTTGACTACTTCGGTAAGCTACTCCAGCAATGTGACCTTGACTGCCGACGAAGATTTTGCCTGGGTTGGAGTTTATGGCCTTGATGAACTGGTAAAGACGGATGCGTCTGGCGCCTATGTGCTGCCTGCGCTTCCTGCTAACGATTCCTTAAAAGTTTACTTTGTTCATAATGACGGAACCAAACCCTTTGTTGACTGGACTGTAAAGACTTCTAAGGTTTCCAAGTCTGAAAAGCCGTCGGTACTTCTTTACGACTTTGAAGAAGACGATACGCGTTGGTACATGAGTGTCGATACTCTGTGGAAGGGGTCCTCTTTCTACAAGAACGGCAAGGCTGATTCTTCCCATAAGATTGCCGATTACCTAGAAGCGGATTCTTCTCGCGGATCTACCGTATTCCATGGAAAGTACTCGGTTGCCTTTGATCCTTACGCATGGGTTCTGCTGGGAACTCAGTTTAAGGAAACGCTGAATCTTTCGGATCTTGATTCCATCGCATTCTATGCCAAGGGCGATGGCAACATCAGGGTGACTCTCGAAAATTGGGAGAACTATGATAAGGGTACCAAGGCTGCCTCATCCAGGATTTCCCTGGATTCAAGCTGGAAGCGTATTGTAATCAAGCCTTCAGAACTTTGCATCGATAATGACGAAAAGAAGGATTGCAAGAGTACTTGGGAGCGCGTAAAGAACGGCGTCCGTCAGATTCATTTCTTCCCGGGTTGCAAGGACAACTGTTACCTGAGTCCGAAGAATGAAGTCTATGTGGATGACGTTAAACTTTATGGTGTGCTTTTCTAGCTTCAAACGCTTCATTTAAAGGAATGGCCCCTTTTGTGGGGGTCTTTTTTTATGTAAATTTGGTAAATATGGAATCTCTTGAAAAAGAAGCGGCTATTGCCCTGGATTACCTTTCCCGCGTCTCCAAGGAAGCGGAAAAGAAGTTTGATGAATTACTCCCCCCTGTGACGGATCAGCCCTGTCGCCTTCATGAGGCTATGCGCTATTCCATGTTTGCAGGTGGCAAGCGTTTGCGCCCGGCCTTGGTCAAGGCTGCGTTTGACATGTTCGGCGGTAAGGGAAACTCTGTGGATTACGCCATGAGCGCCTTGGAAATGCTCCATACGTTCTCCCTGATTCACGACGATCTGCCCTGCGTCGATAACGACGACTTCCGTCGCGGCAAGCCCACTAGCCATAAGCAGTTTGGCGAAGCTACCGCCGTGATGGCTGGCGATGCCCTCTGCATCCATGCTTTTGAAATGATGGGCAAGACCGGCAATGCCAAGGCTATCGAAATCCTGGCTCACCTGCTGGGTACCTATGGTATGATCGGTGGCGAAATGATCGACATCGAATCCGAAGGTAAGGCTGTTGATCTGGCAACTGTGGACTATATCCATTACCACAAGACTGCCGCTCTCCTGGAAGCTTCTCTGGAAGTGGGTGCCCGTCTGGCAAACGCAACCGAAGACGAAATCAAGATTATTCGCGACTATGGCCGTTCTATCGGTCTGGCTTTCCAGATTGTCGATGATATCCTGGACATCGTTTCTACCACCGAAGAACTGGGCAAGGACGCCGGTTCCGATATCGAGAAGGGCAAGGCAACCTACCCGGCTCTGGTTGGTCTGGAAAAGTCCAGGGAAAGGGCTCGCGAACTTTATGACGAGTCTATCAAGGCATTGGACGGTCTTAAGTACGATACCACGATCCTTCGCTCTGTCGCAGCTTTCATCATTACCCGAGTTAAATAATGGACCTTAAGAGCATTAAGTCGCCTCAGGACATTAAGCATTGTTCTGTGAAGGAACTTGAACAGTTGGCCTCCCAGATTCGCGAGACCATCATTGGTCAGGTTTCTAAGCATGGCGGCCATTTGGCTTCGAGCCTTGGTGTAGTGGAACTGACTCTTGCGCTGCACTATGTGTACAACGCTCCCGAAGACAAGATTGTCTGGGATGTGGGTCATCAGGCTTATGTTCACAAGCTTCTGACTGGCCGTATCGATCGCTTCGGTACCTTGCGTCAGCAGGGCGGTATTTCGGGCTTCCTGAAGCGTAACGAAAGTGAGTATGACTGCTATGGTGCAGGTCATGCAACCACTTCCATTTCTGCTGCTCTGGGTTTTGCTGTTGCCCGTAACCACTTCAAGCGCAAGAACAACGTGGTGGCTGTTATTGGTGATGGCTCCATGACCGGCGGTATGGCTTATGAAGCTCTGAACAATGCTGGCATTTCTAAGCAGAACATGACCATCATCTTGAACGATAACAAGATGAGCATTGCGCCCAATGTCGGCGGCTTTAGCAAGTATCTGAACCGTGTGATTTCCGATCCGGTTTACAACAAGATGCGTACGGACCTGGACCGCCTGATGAAGCGTCTTCCCGGTATTCTGGGTTCCCGTTTCCGCGATCTGTTCCTGCAGGTGGAAAGTGCGGCCAAGACGGCTGTGAAGCCCGGTCAGTTCTTTGAAGATCTGGGCGTCCGCTACTTTGGTCCTATCGATGGTCATGACATCGATGAATTGATTATGATTCTGGAGCGAGTCAAGTCCCAGCCCGGGCCTTGCCTCGTTCATGTGCTGACGGAAAAAGGCCGTGGTATGTCTGCGGCTGTAGCTAACCCCACCAAGTTCCATGGTTGCGGTCCCTTCGATCCTGAAAGTGGTCTGCCCCTGGCTCCGGGTAAGCCCAATCCGTCTCTTACCAGCATCTTTGGTAAGACCCTTCTTGAAATTGCGAAGAAGGATAACCGTGTCATCGGTATTACGGCTGCAATGCCCACGGGCTGCGGCATGGATATCGTTGCCAAGGAACTTCCTGATCGCGTTATCGATGTGGGTATTGCCGAAGAACACGCTCTGACTTTTGCGTCTGGTCTTGCCTGTGATGGTGTGGTGCCTGTAGTGGCAATCTACTCCTCCTTTATGCAGCGCGCCTACGACCAGATCATGCATGACATCGCCCTGCAGAATTTGCATGTGGTGATGGTGCTTGACCGCGCCGGTTTGGTGGGGGCCGATGGTCCTACCCATCATGGCGTTTTTGACTTGTCGTTCTTGCGTACGGTTCCGGGAATTACCATCCTGGCTCCGTCTAACGAGAATGAACTTCGGGATATGATCCAGGCTTCTATCGACATGGAAGGGCCTGTGGCGATCCGCTATCCTCGCGGTACTGCCTTGGCAGAAACTTTGGAACCTGCAACTGAGAACTTTGATGCGAAACTGCCCAAGGTTCTTGAACAGGGTAAGGATATCTTGCTCTTGGGTGCAGGCTTCATGACTAACGAACTGAAGAAGACTGCAAGTGTCTTGCGTGAGAACGGTTACAACCCGACTCTCGTGGATGCTCGCATCATCAAACCCTTGGACGAAGAATGCTACCGCGCACTCTTCGAAAGCCACAAGACTATTGTAACTCTCGAAGACAATACCTTAGTTGGTGGTTTTGGTTCTGCTATCGGCGAACTGCTTATGGATCTCGGAATTACGGACAAACGTTTGCTCCGCTTCGGACTTCCGGACAAATTCGTTGAACAGGGCGAAATTTCGGCCCTCTACAAACTTTTGAATATTGACGGGGAATCCGTCGCCAAACAAATAATGGAAAAACTATGAGCGAAGAAAATAACGAAAACCGCACCGTAAAGGCCACATTGAACCGCAAGTTCGGCGTCAGCGAAGCTGCTGACCGTCGTAACCCCCGTCGTGACGGCGATAGCCGTGACTCCCGTGAAGGCCGTGGCGACCGCAAGTCTTTTGGCGACAGAAAGTTTGGTGACCGTGGCGAACGCCGTTTTGGTGATCGCAAGTTCGGTGACCGCAAACCTTTTGGTGACCGCGGCGAACGCCGTTTCGGTGACCGTCCCTTTGGTGACCGCCCCCGTCGCGACGATGACCGTCGTGAATTCAACCATGAAGGCGCAGAAGGTGAAGGCCGTTCCTTCAACCGCGAAGACCGCCCCTTCAATCGTGACCGTCGCCCCCGTTCTTTCGGTGACCGCCCCTTCCGTGGCGACCGCAAGCCCTTTAACCGCGATGGTGGCGAACGTCGTGAATTTAGCCGCCCCATTTACCGTCAGCGTCCTGAAGAACAGCCTGTAGAAGCTGTGGAAGAAGTTCTGGACGAAGCCGCACTGGAAGCACGCGTAGCCCAGGCTGAAGTTAGCGAAGATGTAAACTTCAACCCGCCTTGGTTCAAGAAGCTCCTGGCTCTCACCACCGAAAAGGGCCGCGAACGCGAAGGCCGTTTCATTGGTGAAGGCGTTCACGTTGTGCAGGAACTGGTTTCCCATCATCGTGAATTGGTGGTTGGCGTTTATGCTGTCGAAGGTTTCGCTGACGAAGGCTTGATCGAAACCATTAATGAAGCTGAAATCAAGATTAACATCTTGACTGAAGACCAGATGAAGCGTCTGTCTTCTACCGTTACCCCCCAGGGTGTGATTGCCGTGGCCCGCATTGCCAGCAAGAAGCCCGCCTATGAATCCAGCCGTAGCATCCTCACTCTCGTGGACGCCGTGCAGGATCCGGGTAACTTGGGTACTCTCTTCCGTACCAGCCTCGGTTTCGGTTCCGATGGTATGATTCTCGGTCGCGGTACCGTTAGCCCCTTCAACCCCAAGGTTGTTCGTGGTTCCTCGGGTACTTTCCTCCGCGTGCCTTTCGAATTTGATGTTGACCTGATTGACCAGATCAACTTCCTCCGCAGCAAGGGTTACACCATTATTGCTACTGATCTTCACGGTAAGCAGTCCCTCCGCGAAATTCCCCAGCATAAGCTCCGCAAGATGGCTTTCCTGGTGGGTAACGAAGGTGCTGGCACCAATCCCTACTTCATTGAACTGGCTGACGAAACCGTCAAGATCCCCATGAGTAGCGATCTGGAATCCCTGAATGTTGCTGTGGCTCACGGCATCCTTTCTTACGAAGCCGCCCAGATCCTGGACGAACTGAAGTAAAACGGAAATAGCTGAGGTTTATAATGAACTTTCATGAACGTCTAGAACAGCGCGTCGCCAAGTGCGGCAACCCGGTTTGCATGGGCATGGATCCGGTGATGAAGCTGATTGACCCTTGTGTTTCTGCAGGTTCTGCCGAAGACAAGATCAAGCGTTTCTATTCCGAAATTCTGGAATGCTGCCTGAAGCGCAATGTGCAGCCCGCTGTAGTCAAGCCCAATAGCGCTTACTACGAATGCGTCAGCGTGCAGGCCATGCTCACCTTGCAGCAGCTCATTGCTGATTACAAGAGTGCTGGCATTCCCGTGATTCTCGATGCCAAGCGCGGTGATATCGGTAAGTCCAGCGCTGCCTACGCTACCGCCGCCTTTGACGTGTACAAGGCTGACGTGGTGACCGTTTCCCCGTGGATGGGTTCCGATTCCGTGAATCCCTTTGTTCGCGAAAATTCCGAGAACGGTGCTTACGTGCTGCTCCGTACCAGCAACAAGGGCGCTCACGATTTCCAGGATATGCCTGTTATCGGTAGTGACGATCCCCGCGACGTGAACGAAGCCTTCTACTCTGTTGCCGACAAGATCTTTGAATGGGACGGCGACAAGGGCTTCTTCGGTGCTGTGGTCGGTGCAACTCATCCCGAAGAACTTGAAAAGATTACCGCCTACTGTGTTGCCCACCAGCACGAAATTCCCTTCCTGATTCCTGGCGTTTCCATTCCTGGTGTGCCCGGTGGTCAGGGTGGCGATGCAAAGACTGTACTTACCGCAATCAAGAACGGTGGCGGCAAGCGCAAGTTCCATGTGCTGAACAGCTCCAGTGGTCTGAATTTCGCTTACCAGCGTAGCGAAAAGCCCGAAAACTTCGCTAACGAATGCGTTGACGCCCTGGAACGTCTGGCTGAAGCTTGCCAGATCTAGGAACAAGGTTGAGGTAGTCGAATGCGGTCTGTTAGGTTTATTGCGGTAATCGTTGTTGCAGTAGCCCTCGTGGCGGTGGCTTTCCGTATGGCAAAGCCTCTTCCCAGTACCAATTTCGACGAATCCTTCTTGCCCAAGGCCTCTTCTGTTCGCTATGTGGCTGCCGGTCACGATGCATCTGTGGCGGGGCTTTTCTGGATCAAGGGTCTTACCGAACTGGGTGAAAGCTTCCTGACGGGTAAGGAGTATGCCTATCTGGGTCATGTGGCAAATCTTTGCACGGAGTTGGATAGCCTTTTTAATACCCCCTACTATTTTGTTGGCGGTATCACTCCTGTCGATGCTCAGGATACTTCTGACTTTGTGGTGCTTCGCAGGGCCAGTAAAGTCTATCCTGAAAACTGGCGCTATTCGCTCTACTATGCCATGCGTCTTGCTCGCGGTCCCCATCCGAACAAGACCGAGGCCGCAAACGTGATGCGCCGTTATTTCGATAGCCCCGATACCACTATTCCGCCCCATATCCGTACCATCTACCGCAGTTTTGAGCTGGATACCATGCAGACCGAAATGGCCCTGGAATCAGTGCTGAATGACATGATGCAACCTCGCTTCAAGAAGTTCAGGGAAGGTTTTTATTCCAAGGTTCTTCGACTTCTTGGATATAAAGGTATGGTTGGCGATCCCGAGAAGAATGAAACCTATCAGAGGGTGAAGTTCCTCATGAATGCCATGGTGGAGGGTAAGATGCATCCTGGCCTTGTGTACAGGGAATTGCTGGCTATGAAGAAGGTTGAGGAACCGGAAGTCAAGACTGACAGTGTTGAGCCGCCTAGCGATTCCGTTGCCGTGGCTTTTCCGGATTCTACGTCGAACTAAAAACAGCTGACTTTAAAAAATAGAAGCCTTCCGTAAGGAAGGCTTTCTTGCTTATATAAATTCTGAAAAATTTTATTTAGAACAACGTTTTGCGTTGTTGGGGAGGCCGATCAGTTCGAACGCATTCTTGCAACGCAACTTCAGGTCTTCGGCTTCTTTTTTAGGCGTAGACTTCAGCTGGGAACGCAAGTACAGAATCGTTGCCGTGGTAAAGGGGAGGTTTGCCTGGATTGCCTTGGCTTCGGCGATGCGGTAGAGGGAGTCTGCTTCGGCGTTGCCAGAGATGTCTGCGATGCGGGCTGCGGTAAAGGCATAGAACCCGCCCTTCTTGTCGGTTCGCTTTCCGACCATCTTGAGGGATTCATTGGCGGCATCCATCTGACGTGCCCCAGCCTGGGCAATGGCGCATTCGCTATAATAAGCGGCCTGTGCAGTTTCTTGCGCATTCTTTAGCGAGTCTGCAACGATGGATTCGCAGTTCTTGTTTGCCTTCTGGTAGTCGCCTCGGGCGTTTGCGATGGCGGCCTTTGCGGTGACCAGCTGCACCAAGGTGCTGACGTCCAGGGCTTCGGGCCTGACAACGGTAAGCAGAGAATCTGCCAGGTTTAGGTCAAGGCTGATGGTGCGGATTCGTGCCATGTTAATCAGAACTCGACCTTCAGAAAATAGGTCGGATTCTTTGCGGCTGGCGAGAAGAGCTCTTTCCAGCTGGCCGTAACCCTTGGCGAACTTTCCGTTGCTGAAGGAACGCTGGGCTCTTGCAGCAAGAATTCCCGATTCGGAGGCTTCTGCGAAAGAAGTGGCGGCCAGGGCGATTCCCATGGCGACGGCTGCTGTGCGGGCAAGGCGGAACTTAGGCAGTTTCTTTACCATAGGGTCTCCACCATGAAGGGCACGCTATCCTTGGAGGGCATGGATCTGCGGACTATCCACATGTTGGAGATTCCTGCCATAAGGTCGTCGGCATTCTGCAAAGTCTGTTCGGTGGCTTCCATAAAGTCGCCGATTCCGCTTGTCAGTACGCCAACTTCGGTAAGGACTCCATCTACACGTTCGAAAGTCTTGTCGACCTTGCCCATCATACCATCGATACTACCCATCAAGCCGTCGATTCGCTGGGGAATGGGCTTCAGTTCACCCATCATAGCGGATACGTCGTCGGCGATGATATTGACCTTTCCTAACAGGAGAGGCATTTCTGTCTGAATCGTGTCAAACAAGCCTGCTGCCTGGAATAAGACCTTCTTGCCGATGTAGGTCATATCGTCTAGACGACCTAGCTGGCGGTTCAGGTTGTCGTAAAGTCCTCGGGAGCCGAACAATGCGCCGACGGTAGTTCCCGTATCCATTGCCATGGAGAGTAGGGTGTCGGCAGCGTTGACAAGTACGTTTACGCGTCCCAGAAGTTCGTTTGCCGTTTCAAGAACGGTTTCGATATCCTGCGCCTGGCCCGGAGGTAAGAATTCTCCATCCTCCAGTACTCGTCCCTTGCCGCGGTTCACGTCGATGTTAACAACACGGGCCGAAATCAGGTTCTGGTCACGGATGGCGAACACCTTGGCGCTGTCGGTAATCCAGTTCTGGTATTGCTTGCGGATGATGAATTCCATCTTGACGCCTTCGCCTTCAATTTCCATGTCGGAAATCTGGCCCACGTCTACACCGCTAATCTGGACACGGGTTCCGGGGCGTAAGCCGAACGCCTTTTCGAACCTACTGTGGAGTTTGTATTCTTCCACGCCGATCATACCAGATGAGAAAAGCTTTGCGTAAAGCACAATGCCAAAAATCATGATAGCAACGGTAAAGAAGATTCCGACCAGGAGGCCGGAAATTTCCATCCAGTTGATGCGCTTTAGCGGTTTAAAAGCCATATTGGGAAATATATAAATAATTATTTACCACTTGGATGGGTCTTTCCGTTATGTTTCTATTTTTTAAAAGCGATATTTGAGGAGATCATGGATTTTTTTGAGTTTCTAGATAGTGCAGTAACACCTTTTCACACGGTATCGGAGTTAAAGAAGGCTTTTGAAAAGGCTGGTTTTGGTAAGGATTCCGTTTTTGAACGAAATGGGGCCCTTATTGTGGTCCGTTTGCCTAGGACGGTGAATTCTAACACCAGGTTTCGTATCGCCCTGGCCCATACGGATTTTCCTGCGCTCAAGATATCTCCCAATCCCGACAAGAACTGTGCGGGAGTGAACAAACTTCATGTTGAAACTTATGGCGGCCTGCTTTATACAAGCTGGCTGGATCGTGATCTGGGATATGCCGGTCTGCTGGCTTTTGAAAAGGATGGCCAAGTCGGTTCTCGACTGATTCGCGGAAGCAAGTTGTTCCGTATCCCTCAGTTGGCAATCCACTTGAACCGTGGCGTGAATCAGGATGGTCTGAAGGTGAACCCCCAGACGGATCTGGATGCGTTATGGAGTTCCAGTTCTAGCGCCGCAGATGCCTCCCGGAAATTCGCCGATGTCCTTCAGGCGGAACTGGGTGGTGATGAACACCTGCTTGATTTTGACGTCCAGTTTTTTGATGCCCAGCCTGCAAGTGTGGGTGGCTTTAATGATGAATGGGTCTATTCCGGACGCCTGGATAACTTGAGCAGTTGCCACGCCATTGCCGAAGCAATGCTGAATTCGGATGTTCCCGAAAATGACTTCCTGGTGGCTGCATTCATGAACAACGAGGAAGTGGGCTCTGTTTCTCGTGATGGTGCTGGCGGAAACTTCCTCCAGTCAACTCTTGAAACCCTCTGGAACCGTTATGCCCAAAATGGTGGTGTTGGCCGTAGCCTGTCTGAAGTGTTGGCTGATTCCTTAGCCTTGTCCATTGACATGGCTCATGCAGAACATCCTAACTTCCCGCAGAAGCATGAATCAAACCATGCGCCTGTCTTGGGCGGCGGTGTGGTGCTAAAGACGAATGCCCAGAAGCGTTATGCCAGTGACGTTCTTTCTTCGGCACAATTCAAACTTCTTTGTAAAAAGGCAGACGTTCCTTATCAGACGTTCATCACCCGTAATGACATGCCCTGTGGAAGTACTGTTGGTCCTACCATTTCGGCTTCACTTGGAATTCCCACTGTAGATATCGGTGAGCCCATGCTCAGCATGCACAGCATTCGTGAGATGATCGCCTCTAAGGATCATGCGGATTTGATTAGTCTTTTGAAAATTTTCTTGGGGAAGTTTTAATGAAGCTTGTATTGAATAAAGTAAAGAATAGAATCAACTCTTTTAGAAGAATTACCTTTGATTCTTTTTTGGATCGAAAGTCTTTTGCCAGTTGGGGCTTGCTTATTGTTTTCCTGAATTTCGTGATGCTCCATGCGCTGGGATTCGGTTCTGACCTGGGCTATTGGCGCAGCTGGATCAGCAACCTTGAAATGGGCGTCGGTAATTTTTCGGGCGACTATCCGCCGTTTTATATCTTGTGGCTTCGCGTGGTGGCTGCCTTCTACAAGGCCACGGGGCTTTCGTTGCAATTGGATTATGAACTGAAACAGTTCTGCCTGCTACCTGTGATTTTGGCCCATGTATCCCTGGCCCATTTCGTGTGGCTCCGCCTGCGGAGTCGTGATTGGCCGCCGCAGATAAAGACTGTGGTCATGCTTTTGGTGGCGATAAATCCTGCGTTCTACCTGGATGGACCTGTGTGGGGACAGGTGGATATCTTGCCGGTAACGATTTGCGTGTGGGCGCTGTGGTATGCGGCAAGGCCCAATACTTTTGCGATTGGTATGGCTCTGTTCATGCTTGGTCTTTTGACCAAGTTCCAGATGATTATGTTCCTCCCGGTTTTCGGAGCCCTGGCTCTCCGCTACCGCAAGATTATGTGGAAGGGCTTGTTTGCTGCCGGTGCTGTTTTTGTGCTGGTCTTCTTGCCGTTTATTCTGGCGGGGAACTTTGCCAAGGAATTCTCTCAGGCTTATCTGAGTTCCGTGGGGCAGTACCCTTATGCGGCCATGAATGCGGGTAACTTGTGGATGGCCCTCGTGGGCAACATGACTCCCGATACCAGGCCCATATTCGAATGGGCTCCGGCTTTTATGAATCCGGGCCTCATGGGAAAGATTTTGTTTGTAATCGTTTCGTTCGCGGTACTACTGGTGACTTTCTTCAGGAGGCTTGACATGGGCGCCATCATGATGGTAGCTGCCCTGAATGCACTGGCCTTCTTTATGTTGTTGCCTTGCATGCATGAACGTTACTGCCTTGCCGCGGCTGTCATGTGCGTTGCGGCGGTGTCCTGCCAGAGAAAGCCGAACATCAATGGTGCCGTAATTTTGTCGGCTGTCGCTTACTTGAATATTTCGATGCTGATGTCTACCCGTGGCGACGCGCTTTGGTTCTGGATTTCCATTGCCGGCATTTTTGCCATGGTCTATTTCCTGGCTCAGAACATTGCTCCTGAAAAGTTTGAACGTCTCTGTGGGCTGTTCAAAAAAATCCCCTTGCCGGGACTTGTTCCCTATGTGCTGTTGCTGTTGGTTTATGGCGTGGATATGGGAAGTACTTTTGCCCAGATGGCCCGTTCCGCTTACAGCCTGAAGGATGGTGAAGTCTTTGTGTATGATTTGAACTTGATCCATCAGGAACAGGGTTATGGAAACACCCATATTGGAAAATCCATTGATGGAAATCCGCTGCGGGTCAATGGCGAACTTTACGTAGCAGGCATTGGAACCCATGCTCCTTCAAGGCACGTTTATGAACTGCCGAAGAATGCGACCCGATTTACGGTGACTTGCGGCGTGGATGATGAGTCGGGCAATGGTGTCGTAGACTTTATCGTCTTACTGGACAACCGTGAAATCTGGAGAAGTGGCCGTATGGAAGGCCGTCAGGTAAAATCGGCGGATCTGGATATTCGCGGTGGCCGTAGAATATCTCTGGTGACTGACGAAATGGGCGCCAAGAATTTTGACCATGCTGACTGGGTAAACCCTGTGGTTTATACAGAGAAGTAGTTTTAGGGATAAAATGAGGTCCGTAGTCAAAAAGTACTGGGACCTCGTTTTTTTGTATATTACTGGTCGATTAGGAAATTTGATATGCGATTGTCTATTTTGTTGATTGTCTTGCTGTCGGTGATGGGCTTTGCGCGCCCCATTAATGATGGCAATAAGTTGTTTGCCGCAGGCGATTATGCCGCAGCCCTTGAAAAGTACATGAAGGCCCGTGAATCGGAGCCGGCAAATCCTTTGCTGTTCTACAACATCGGAACTTGCCAGTACCGCCTTGGAAATTATGAAGAGGCCAAGAAGGAATTGGAAAGTGCGGTACGCATGCCCGATAAGAAGATGGCGGCGAAGGCGGCCTACAATTTGGCCAATACCCATTTCCGCGTTGGTGAAAAGGCCGCTGAGCCCAGCGAACGTATTGCCGCTTGGCGTGAGTCCGTGGCATACCTTAAAAAGGCGATCGACCTGGACAACAATTTTGAAAATGCCAAGAAGAATGTTGAAATTGTCCAGCGCAAACTGAAAGAGGAACTGGATAAGCAGAAACAGAATCAGGATCAGAACCAGGATAATGACCAGAAGCAGCCTCCTTTAAGTGAAAAGGCCAAGGAAGCCCTGGCACGAGCCCTCCAGCTGAGTAAGGATGGCAAGTACGAAGAAGCCAAGCAGATTCTGGAAAACATTATCGCCGAAGATGAAACGGCTGGTCAGCTGAATGCCTATGTGCAGCGTGTTGACGATGTCATTGAAATCAAGGCCGGTCGCAAGCCCAAGGCAAAAATCGATGCCAGCAACACCGATAACGACTTGGAGGTGATCTAATGTTCCAGGACGTCATTCTGAACGTAGTGAAGAACCCGGTACGCATGACGGTTTGCGTCTTGTTGTGTGCCGCTGCTGCATTTGCCGCTCCCAAGTCTGCAAGTGCTTATTATAGCGATGCCGCTTTCCAGTACATTGAGAATCGCTTGCCTTCTGCGGAAATTACCTGTAATGAAGGTTTGCAGTATTATCCCAATGATCAGAAGCTGCAGATGCTCCTGGATCGCATTCAGGAAGCCAAGGACGAGCAGAAGAACGAGAATAAGAAAAACGATCCTAAGAACGATCAGAATGATCAGAACAATCAGGATCAAAATCAAGACCAGAATAAGGACCAGAACCAAGATCAAAACCAGGACCAGGACAAGGATCAGCAGGACCAGAATCAAGATCAGAATAATGGTGACCAGTCTAGCGATAGTCAGGGTCAGAGTTCTGATAGCGAAGGCGGCTCCGGCGAACAACCGCAGCAGCCTGAGGAACTGTCCAGCGATAGCCAGGGCGAACAGCCCCAGCAGCCCGAGGAACCGCAGGAGGTTCCTGCAGGTCAGATGAGCCCTGAAGAAGCCAGCCAGCTTTTGAAGGATTTTGACGAACAGAATGGTGAACGTAAACCTTGGAAACCCCTCCGCGGCCAGGCAAGACCTGCCAAGGACTGGTAAGGCGAAACCAAGAACAAGCTTGCTTGTTCTTGAGTGAGCCGCAAGTCCTGCGCTCGCAGAGCGCAATGACAGGTAAGGCGAGTGTCGCGACGGCAAACTTGTTTGCCGGCATAGGACAGAGGCGAGCGGGAAGGACTCCGAAGGAGTCCCCAAGGGTCAGATGACTGTCGCTCAGTTCTTGGAAATGACCGCTAAAGACCGAAAAGTCGTTCGCTAGTCAGTCATTTGTCATTGCGAGGGGCGAGCAGCCCGAAGCAATCTCTGAAAATTTCAAACATCCGTCTTATTAGGCGGATGTTTTTTTAAAGGGGAAAGCCTTCCCCTGATTCGCACTCCGTTGCTCTCCACCCTTTCTAGCGGGCTTCAAGCGCCTGCCCGCAACCCCTGGCTTACCCCACCCACCCAAATGTCATGCCGCACCTGATGCGGCATCTCCCTTCCTCTTTGAATAATCTATATTATTGATAGACATTTTTTTTTGAGCTTTTGCTCTTATTCTCTAGTCTAGAATCTAACAAAAACAGCCGACCATCTTGTGAGTCAGCTGTTTTTGCTGAAAGCCAAATTATTGTTTGATTAGTGCATATACATTCGTTCGGGCTTGTAGGTATTTTCCTTTAAGGTCTCCGTTTAATGTACTGTAAACCCAAACGGGACAATCAAGTTTAGCATTAGTTTTGGATTCCTTTTGAATTAATTCGACACTAATCGTATCATCTTGGATTGAAACTCCTATTGATTTGATGTTTTCTCGGGAACAATAAATTTCTGAAGGAAAAACAAGCGATAGCGTATTATTTCGCTGCGTTAGGTAAACTGTGTCTATTTTGGAATGTTCTGATATTTCGTTAGTGTCAGATAGGCATTGAGATATAGAATCCAAAAGTATTAAATTTTCATCGAGAGTTATTTGAGAATCTCTTGTGGTTGATTCGTCAGGATTACTAGAGCATGCTGAAAATAGGAGAAGAAAAGGTATAAGGCAGATTGATATTTTTTTCATTTTACGCTCCTTTGGGTTAATATTCTGGTGTGCCAAAAGTACATATTGTTTTATACAATTTTAAGTTTGAGTTTCTATATAATGGTTTTTGGATGGAATTTTCAAACGTCTCCTTGGACCCATCGAAATGTTTTCCGTCAACAGTACCAAAAAGATGTACCATTATAGGTTCCACGCCATAATCACGTCCTTGAACCAACCATTTATATACAGCGTTTTTGTAGGATTCCCATATAGTTTGTTTGGCTTTAATCCAATTGGTTGCAAAGTCTCTTTGTACATAAGAGGATTTTCTTGTTCGAGAGCATTTGAATTGATTAAACAGCCCGCATTTTACTTTGTACGTTTCATTTTCGTAAGGATGAAAAGACGAACTATAACCAAGTATGGAATGAATTCCGTTAAACCAAGGAAAAGGATCCATCTCCCTTTTCTTGAATGTTAGGCATGCAGTAAACATCGCCCAATATGTTTTACCACCAAAAGGTTTCTCGTAGTTATGAACAATTTGACCATAGGTGTGTCGCCATCACTGATATATGTGAGAACAATCGGTTTGTTCTTTACATCACGGAATAAGGAAACGGATTGTTCGAACGACAGATTTTCAAACCCTTTACCATCTACAGCGATGATTAAATCGCCTACCTTTAATTCAGATTTTGCCGCAGGTGTGTTTGGGATGATAGCTTCAATTCCTAATCCAATGTTTCCGTCTTGTACAACAAGACCAATGCCTCCAAACGATTCGTCAGCAAAAAGTGTCGTTGCACAAAGAGCAAACGCCATCAAGGCCATCTTTTTTCATTAATCCTCCTATTATGTTGTAGAAAAAGATGTTTAAAATATAATGCGAATTTGTATGAAAAACGCAAGATTTAAAGAAAAAATTTGTTTACAAACATTCGGCAAAGAGTTTTTGAAGATCATTTTGAATTCAGGAGTCTGTTTGGGTTAGCAAAAATCCCAATGGAGTAGATTTTGTCACACAATGATTTTGCGCACGTTGTACTTACTTTGAGTAATTTATGGTATTTTTTTGTATCCTATTAAAATTTGCGTTAGGGATTGTGACCCCTTGGGGACAAGACTCGCGAAGCGAGGCTTGGTTCTGGGAGGTGAGCTGCAAGCGTAAGCGCAGCCGATTGCCCCCAGAATATAGCCCGACCCACACGATAGTGTGGGAAACGCCCATAAGACCAACATACGAAGTGGCTGACTTCTGCGCACTCGTCAAGGAAAAGCGTGCAAGCCGAGCGTCGCGACGAAAAGCTTGTTGCCGGTAGGACCGAGCCGTAAGTCCTGCGCACGCAGAGCGCAATGACTGGAAAGGCGAGCGTCGCAATGACCAGCAGGTAAACGCAAAAAATTAAGTACTGCGCGGAAAAAAATGCGCGGGGCTTTTTATATTCATGTATATGAGTTTTTGGGAAAGAAAAAACGTTTTAAGTTTGTTGTTTGCGGGAGCCTTGATGGTTTCCTGTGGTGATGAATCTTCAAGTCCGTCGGATGCGGGACCAGTTGATAGTTCCGCTGCCGTATCCGAATCGTCTGGAGTAAGTTCGTCCGACGGATCGCAGGAATCCAGTGGCGGTATGGCGCAGGCGGGGTCGTCTGGTGGCGAAGCTCCGATAAGCTCCGCGGTGTCGTCAAATTCCGGCGTAACTTCTAGCGCGGGCGGAATCTTGCAGAGCAGTTCCGCAGAGCATTCTACAGATTCTTCTCCCGAAAGTTCTGCGTCCCAGACGGTTGCGTCTAACGCTTCTGACGAATGGTATTTTGACGACGCTGACGGTGCCTGCGAAAAGTGCGACAACTATACGGCTCAGGACCCGGTGCTGAATGAACGCGGCGGTACCGGCTCCATTACGACTTACGGAAGCATAACTGAGAAAGAAACCAGTCTGGGTGGCGCCTGCAATTACGGCCAGACCAACATCCAGTATTATGCCGCCATCCATGTGAACGTTTCTAGCGGTGACGATAAAGGGCCCTGGAATGGGGGCCTTGCCTGCGGTGGCTGCGTTCGCGTAAAGGCGAAAACTCCTGATGGCTGGAAGCGCGTTACGGTGCGCGTTACGGACCGCTGCCCCGACGAAAGTTGCGGTGTGGATTTGGGTGGCGCACCTGCCAGCGACATCATGGGCATTACGGTGGGCCGCTATTACGGCGAATGGGAATTCGTATCCTGCGAAGGCGTTGAAGGCGTGTGGGGCGATTCCACCAGCGTCTGGGTGAAGGAAGGGGCTGGCCCTTACTGGAGCATTGTGCAGGTTCGTAACCCGAAGGATGCCGTGACGCAAATTTCTGCGGTGACGGATGCGGAACCTGTAGCTTTGAAGTACGCCATCGAGGCGGAAAACTTCTGGACGGTCCCTCAGGGAATTTTGCGGAGTGATGATATGGTCAAGTTGATTATCGAGTATCGCACTGGTGTGCCCGATACCTTGCAAATCAAGGGAAGCGACTTGGCTGTGGGCGAGGCGAATTACTACCTGTAAGTTTGCAGTTCCTTTTGTGACTTCCATATTTCTATTTTTTTATAGTATGCGGATCTGAATTGCTTAAACCCATATTTAAAGCAGATCGTTTCCGCAAACTTGAAAAATGAATTTGTAAAAAAGAACGTTTTTTATGAAACCTTTAAGCGATCGCACTAGCCATTTTACGGAATCTGTTATCCGTTACATGACCCGCATTGCCTATTCTTGCGGTGCCGTCAATTTGTCTCAGGGTTTTCCGGATTTTGACCCGCCGGTGGAATTGCAGAACCGCATGGCGGAAGTGGCCAAGTCCGGTCCTCATCAGTATGCGCTGACCATCGGTGCCAAGAATTTCCGTGAGGCGGTTTGCAATAAGCAGGAACATTTCAGCGGCATGCGCTTTGACCCCGAAAAGGAATGCGTCATTACTTGCGGCAGTACCGAAGCCATGATGATCACCATGATGTCGGTTTGCAATCCCGGCGACAAGGTGGTGATTTTCTCGCCCTTCTACGAGAACTATACGGCGGATACGATTTTGAGCGGCGCTACTCCTATTTATGTGCCGCTGAATCCTGACGATTTTACCTTCGACGCCAACGTCCTTGAAGATGCCATGAAGCAGCCGGGCGTAAAGGCTCTGGTGCTTTGCAATCCTTCGAATCCTAGCGGTAAGGTTTTTACTCGTGCGGAACTGCAGATTATTGCGGATCTTGCCATCAAGTATGATTTGTATGTGATTACGGATGAGGTGTACGAGCACATTATTTTTGCGCCTCACGTTCATACCCACATGGCTACGTTGCCTGGCATGCGTGAGCGTACCATCGAATGCTCCAGCCTTTCCAAGACTTATTCCATTACAGGTTGGCGCCTGGGTTACATTCTTGCGCCCGAGCCCATCATGGAACGCATTAAGAAAGTTCACGACTTTACTGTGGTGGGGGCTTCTTCGCCGCTGCAAGAAGTGGGCGTCACCGCCATGAATTTTGACGATGAATATTATACCGAACTGCAGGCCCATTACACTCACATGAAGGAACTGTTTACTGACGGCCTCCGCAATCTGGGATTCAAGTTTACAGAACCTCAGGGCACCTACTTCGTGATGGTGGATATTTCAGAATTCGGTTACGATCGCAAGCTGGCGAGCCTCGTAGCAAGCGGTTCCGCCGCGGGCCTAGGAATCGGCATGACGGGCTCGGGTTCCGTTCGTCCCGATGAACTTTTCTGCATGGACTTGGCAAAGAAAGTTGGTGTCGCCGCAGTGCCTGGCAGTAGCTTCTTTAGGGAACCTGTGAACCATCTGGTGCGATTCCATTTCGCCAAGAAGGACGAAACCTTGATTGGTGCATTGAACCGACTGGAAAGTGTCCGTAAATTGCTTAAATAGGATCCTGAAAATGGGAATGCATGCTAAAAATTTGCATTGTTTGTTACAGGATATTTGGCAATTGCTTCATATCGCCCATGTTCCGTGTCAGAGACTTCTATAAGTACTTCAGTTGCATTGCTGGGAATCTTTATTTTTTTTGAAAAGAATCCGTTGCCCTGATTTTTGAGACGATTTTTCTTTCCGTTGCAAAAAAGAAGAGCATATTTTTTATTTGAAACTTTTATTTTAAATTCGTATGTTGAATCTGCATGTAACTGAACTAGTGGTGACTCTATCTTGATGTCCTTTGCTGATGAGTGAAAATAAGTTGGGTGCTGGATATTACTAGCCTTATTTGCGCTAATCGAAAAAGATGCTATGCTGCAATAAGCGTTATCTTTAACGTTATGCATTAAAAAAGCTTGAAAGATTCCTGCGTAAGGTGCCTGGAATTCTATTTGTAATTTTTC
Organism: Fibrobacter sp. UWH9; assembly: GCF_900129715.1. Classification (NCBI taxonomy): domain Bacteria; kingdom Pseudomonadati; phylum Fibrobacterota; class Fibrobacteria; order Fibrobacterales; family Fibrobacteraceae; genus Fibrobacter; species Fibrobacter sp. UWH9. The sequence continues at coordinate 118,811 of NZ_FQWP01000007.1, forward strand.
ACGATTGTGTGTCAATAGAGCTCTGTTTTGTACAGGTTGGTTGGTCTGTAAATCGTAAACATTCAATATAAATTTTGCATCCCGTTTTTGAATAAGGTCTAGCTGATATGAACTATCAATATTGTTGGTCGCCTGCAGTTTGTTGGGAGATTCAAATAAGTCGAAAAAAATGGGATCTAGGAGAGGTCTATTTTTAAATTCGTCGCGACTGATTTTCTTGGTTAGTTGATGGTTTGAATCATTTGGGAAATGGGAGTACCCAAAGTGGTCTCCTTTCAAAAATAGCCAGTCTGTTGTATAACGATGGTTTGATTTCGATGTATTGACATTAAAGGCGCTTGATCCCCATGTGCAATCAACATTGTACCAGAATTTGTCGATCTTGACAATATTCCATGCATGGTTGGAAGTAATTTCCTCGTTTGCGGGTATGTGCGTTAAACCTCGTGCGTATCCGTGAACGGTTTCGCATGGAATTTTTAACATATCACATAACTTCTTGAACGCATTTGCGTATCCTTCGCATACCGCTTTCCGGGATGCAAGAACATAGTCCCATTTACTTGGAGGTTGTGAATTACTTATGTAGCTTTCGCTGTCGTAATCAAGTAGCAGCGCCAATGCGTCATAAATCATTTTGACTTTTTCAAAATCATTTTTTGCAACGGAATCTATTAAGGATGTAAGATTTGTAACGTACCTTTCTGTTTCGTTCTGCCGTAGAGAATCGTTTTCGTCGTTTTCAATAAAATTAACGATTTGTTTGTGGGGAATACCCGTTCTGTATTTATAGGCATCGCTATCAAAGTCTTGTGGGAAAGGGTATTTTTCAACGGCATTGATTTTGGAAACATGGACAGTGTCTGTTGATTTTTCGTACTGATGATTTGGGCCATTCTTAGAATTAGGGGATGTTGACGCACACCCAATAACAAAGACTGCTAATAGAAGGATTATAGTTTGGGGTGATGCCCGTGTCATTTTCTTCATGAACCGTCTATCCAACGGCCTTTAGTCGTGAGCTTTCTGTAGCTCGGCTCTATACAGTTCCTCGATGTGCGAGGGGCCTTCGCACCATAGCTTGAGACTTTCATCAAAGAGCATTTTCCCGGTTTTGGAATTCAAAAAATCGGGTAAAACGTCGGCTGCATCAAGATGGTCTTCCTTGGAAATGGACTCGACAACCATAGTCGTCAAAAGTTCCATTGCTGCCTGAATTTGTTCTTTTGTCACAGCCATATACGCTCGCTTTTGATAAATGCAAGTTGCTGTAATGCGGTCGCTGTTCTAAAACAGTATTGGTCCTTTAATCGTTCGGGGAGTAACAGGCGTATGCATATTTCATCTGCCTGTTGAGAACCGACATCTCCGAAGGTTCCTGTCATGTAGGTGGTTATTGTGATGTTTGTTGCGTCGTTTGCAATCTTGCCACCAACGATATCGTATTTTTCAAAATCCTGAACAAGGGAATTGAAAAGCCCCTTTTTTCGATGAGCGACAATGCAATGTAGCCAGTCGGCATCGGCCGTTGAAAAGATTTGGGTTCGGAGATTGGCCGGTATGTATTCAAAGGAAGACACAACTCCAAAATTCTGCTGGGTTGGAATTACTCCAGATTCCTGCGCTTTTCTTGTAGAAATCTTTGCAAAGGATTTAGCTTGTTCCTTGTCTGTTGTAAGGTAGAAACCTTGACCGAAATCCTTATACTTGGCGCACTTAGACAAGTCAGGTGAAGATACTTCGCAAAAACTTCCGTGGTACAGAATGGTTCGCTGATTCAAATCAAGCATTTTACACGCCCTTTGACTTGAGGTATTGCCTTATGTCTTCAAGAACCGCCTGGTCGCCTTCAATATTGAACAAGTCCCACATTCGCTTGATATAGTGAAAAACTCCCTGTTCCTTGAACTGGGTTGCTACTGCAGCAATGGACACTCCCGTTTCTTCGGACATAAGTCGAACGAGCCTTGTCTGCATATAGATAATCTGGGTGCTTTCACTCATGTTCTTCAATATATAAAAATCTGGATATGGTATCTAGCAAAACTCCAACAAGTTGTTGGAGTTTGAGAAATGCAGCAAAGTTTTGCTTTGGTCCTTGGCAAATATGGTGTCGTCTATTGGAGCTAAAATTTTTACTACCTTGTGGATGATTAAATAGGAGTAAACATGAAATTGAAAACATTTCTCGCCCTCGCATTGACTTGCTGCACTTTCGCCTTCGCCACCGCAAAGCCGGAACTTGCAAAGACCATCAAGTTTGACGCTCCGCCCAAGGCATTGAAGGCTGATGTCATGGACGCCTTGCAGAATCGCAAGTCTGCACAGGGCTTCACCGAGAAGGTTGTTTCCTATAAGGAAATCGGAAATATCCTGTGGGCAGCCAACGGCATTAACCGTCCTGAAACGGGGCACCGCACAGCACCTTCTGCGCTGAACAAGCAGGATGTGGATCTTTATGTTTTCACCACCCAGGCTGCTTACAAGTATGACCCGAAGGCCCATGCTATGAACCTTGTGGTGGAAGGTGACAACCGCGCCCTCTTCACCGAACGTATGAAGACTCCGGTCATCATCTTGCTGGTGACTGATGTTTCCAAGTTCGATCGCGGTCCCGATACTGATCGTATTCTGATGGGAGCCGCAGATGCAGGCCTCGTTTCTGAAAACATTAGCATCTATTGCGCTGGCGCAAAGATCGATACTCGTGTCCGTGCCTCCATGGACAAGGCTGGCCTCCAGAAACTTCTTGGCCTTTCCGAAAAGCAGATTCCTCTGCTGAACCACGCTGTGGGTTACGAAAAGTAGTTTCCTGCTGTCATGCTTGTGTTTGTTGAACAGTCGTGTTGGCGCAGGTCAGCATCAGCTGTTTCAGTTTAGGACGTCGCAATTGCGGCGTCTTTTTGTTTCTCTAAGAAACAAATTGTTTCATAGATTTTTCTGAAAATGATAAAATTTTGTAAAAATGCTTAAAATTCTATGAAATTAACAAAATTTGTTTCTTGATGGTGTTGTTGCAGATTCTTGAACTACCTATATTTTTGATGCGGGCAGGGAGGAACTTGTTTGCAAAAAACAAAAGTTATAGGGGACTTAGGAGGTCTTTTTATGCGAAAACTGGTAGCCGTATTGGTGATAATGCTGTCTCTGAACGCCATGGCTGCAACGCTCTCTGAAAAACTGGGTCTTGGAGCACGCTTCGGAATGGGCCTGATGTGGACAAAGACGGATGCTGTTCCGGATATTTATCCGTCCAATGGAGGTGTTTATGGAACATTGTCTTTCGATTTTGCATACGGTTTGACGGATCATTTTTATTTGCATTCCGGTATTGGCTTGGATTACCGCAATTACTCTGTCTATACCAGTGTTGACTGCGGTGAAATGGTTGCTCCTCTTGATTCGGAAACTGGTGAAGTTTTGGGTGAGATGTGTCATGCAGATTGTGGTTATGACGGCTATGAAATGCTGCAGCAGTACTTCATTGAAATCCCTATTTTTGCACAATGGCGAATTCCTGGAATTTTATTTGTGGAAGGTGGTGTTGTCCTTGATTTTATGGTTGCGAAAACATATGACTATTATACCACTGAATTCAAGGAACAAGCGCTGGATCATGGCCGCAATTATGGAGTGAGCCTGGCAGCTGCCGTGGGACACGTTTTTGATTTTGGTTTGTTCGTGGATTTGAGAGCTAGCTATCAGCTGACGGATCTTGTGGACGCTGATAAAGTCAGATACAAATATGGATATGGATGGGGTAGTGTTGACGTTGATGGAAATGTGGAGAGTTATTACAAAGAGGCCTCAACGGCAATTGGCTCCTACTATAAGTTGTTGAAAATACAGTTGGGAATAGGTTATTGGTTCTAGATGAAACCTATTGTTGAATATCTTGATTATCGCAGCTATATGCGGGAGTTCTACGAAGAGCGTAAGAGAACTTCCGCTTTTACGTGGCGTGAATTTTCCAAGCTCTCCGGTTTTGCTTCGTCGGGATATTTGAAACTGGTGTGTGATGGCAAGACCCGCTTGCGTAAGGCTGGTGCGGAATGTGTTGCCAAGGCCATGGGGCTAACCGGATACCAGGCGGAATATTTCTGCCGCATGGTGGAATTTTGCGACGCCCAGACAAACGAAGAAAAACAAGCGGCCTATGGTGAAATGTGCCGCCTGGCAGATGCCAACAAGGTCCGTGTTTTAGGCGGTGAGGCATACGCTTATTTTTCCAGCTGGATTAACCCTACGTTGCGTGAACTTGCTCCCATTATGCCGGGGGCAAGGCCCCTTGAAATGGCCCGCATGCTATGCCCCTCTGTGCCTGCTGCCGATGTACGTTATTCTTTGGATCAAATGGTCCAGATGGGACTGCTGAAAAAGATTGAAAGTGCGGGGGAGGTGTCGTACGTTCAGACGGACGTAGGTATCAATCCTGTTGACAATGCGGATCACAAGGCAGCCATCAATGTGGCTGTGCGCTCCATGCAAAAGCAGTTCGCCCGTTTGGCTGCCGATGCCCTGGATGAATTCGACGGGTCGGAACGGAATCTGTCGGGAATAACCATGGGTCTAGACCGCGTCGCCTACGAGCGTGTGGCAAAGGAAATGGCGGAATTCCGCAAGAAAATTGAATCCATCGTATCTGATGTCAAGGACTACGATCGGGTTTATCGAATTAATTTACAAATGTTTCCCCTGACTCGGAAATTGGAGGAGAATAATGAGACGTAAATCTCTTGAATGTCATGCTGATGCATGTCAGCATCAGCTGTTTATTCATTTTATTAGTAGCTTTGTTTTTGTAGCAATCCTCATTCTTTGCGGCTGTTCCGGCTTTACCTCAGATCCACCTGTGGCAGGAACTACAGACGATTCCGGCGTAAATCTGCAGAAGGAATTTGCCATGGCCCGCCAGTATGCTTTGGGTTCCTATGAAATAACGGAACATTCCGAATCTTCTGCGACAGGCGTTATTTCCATCAGTCTTGTTCAGGAATCGGGCTGTGTCAAGCAGGGCGAAACTTACCAGTGGGTCGACGACCTGAACCGTGTAACTCAATTTGCTGGGGGCCTGTTCCGCTATAGCTTTGCAGGCGACACTTTGACTCTTACCGCCTTGAATGAAGAACCAGATTATTATGGCAATGTGACGGTTCTTAAATTCGTTGGCGGCGAGCTTGGAAAGCTTCAGGGAATCTGGCTGCAATTAAGTCGTTCTGCCTATACCGTGTACTGGAATTTTGGCGAAGGTTCCATTGAAATCCGTGTGCTGGAAAAAGAGAACTTCAACTATATGCAATCCCTCTTTATGTGGATGTTCTATGAAGGTCTTGAAGATTCCAGTATGGATATTTATGCAGATCTCATTTACGATGAACATGTCGTTGATCCTAGCCGCTATGGAGTGACAATTCTTAAGCAGGATAATCGAAGCGAAACCTTTACTTATAAGGGTGTGACCTATGAACTGAAAATAGATTCTGTTCATTCCTTTGATGATTATTTATCGCTGACTCTTTCTAATGGCGCTGCAAAATGTCACCTGGAATATTTTAGCACCTTGAATGTAACTCCTGCAGTATGCAAGGCGGAAAATGCGGATGGCTTGCATTATTCGGATGCAACTCCTGATGTCATGACTCGTTACTCTTGGGGAAATGAAAAGGAATTTGGGGAATGCGTGAATCAGCTGATCGCCACTGGTGAATCCGCTACGACAGAAAGTTCCTCCTCAAAGTTTGCGAAGGAATTTAGCGCAGCCCATGATTTTATGCCGGTTTACTATAGTGCAGAACCCTCTGGAACAAATGCTGGAACTCTAGTTTGGGATTTTGGCTTGGAAGGTCGTTGTCTCAAAGAAGGTGAGGGAGTGAAGTGGGTTGATGGTTGGTATAGCAACCGTCAGGACACGGCACAGTACAATTTTAGTGGAGATACGCTCTTTATCCATGATATCCTTGGTTCTACAGATGTATTGATTGGCGGTACTTCTGGACAGCTCGATGGCGTTTGGAAAATGGTGGGTGATTCGTATGTGAATGTTTATGTCAAGTTTGAAAAGGAAAAAATAACCTTCGCCTACGATATGAATCCGGATTACGACTACATGAATTCGGAATTCTTCGCACGCCTCCACAGCCTTCTTGCAAGTGGTTCGGGATCATTGACTTTTGAAGAAGAATTCTATGAACCGGAAGATGAACTGGAAAACGGCGTTACCATTGTAAACCACACAAATACCAGCGAAACTGTTACGATCAATGGAAAGACTTATGAAATTACCTTGAATCATGCCCATATGCTGTGGCAGGATGTTTCTGTGACCGTAAAGTTTGGCGATATGGTTTGCTCCGGGAGAAAGGCTCAAATTGAACAGATTTCTCAAGAACAGTGCAGTGTGGAAAATATGGTTTATCTTGACGATAATGGCCTTGTTTCTATGGCGTACATCATTGATGAAGAGAAATTCTTTTCCCAGTGCCTTGAGCAAATGGTATCCCGCTAGAGGCTTTGTTATTTTGATCTCGTAAGGTTGGTGAGGTTGTATGAAATTTCGCATAATTAGTTTGATTCTTATTGTTTCCGCTTTCTTATTGAATGGCTGCGTCACGGAAGGTGATCCTAGAATTTCCAAGATACGGATGGAAGTGAATCCTGCTCCTGAAATGCGTGGTGCAGGTGAACACATGACGTCTGACTATCAAGTCCGTCTTTCTGGTGGCTTGAATGCGGGACCTTCAAAGAAAATGGAGGTGGATGATGTTTACCACAATGGCCGTAGTGTTGATTTTGCATACAGTCTTGAATATGGAATCGTAAATGCTGCTGCGGAATTGGCGCTCAAGAAAAACATATTCATGGTCAATACGGGAGTTGGCATCAACAATGGCTTATATACGTTTGCGTCTCTCGGGTTGAATACAAGCCATTTTGAAATCGGGTTTTCTGGCGGTGTGTGGATGAACCATCGCGACTACGACTGTGAAGGGGATATGACTGTCACCTCTATGCTAGTCTTTAACGAGGTTAAGGAATATAGCCATCATTCCAACAACGGAACCTCCGTTATATATGGTGGCTATGCTGGCGCTTATCTGGGAGACTTTGGCCTTGAAATTTCTGCAAGCACCTATGAAGGGGATATGGAACTTGAAGACGTGCCTTTTTCGCCTAGAGTCTACACCCTATATGCTTCGGCTAGCTACCGCTTAAATGATCATTGGAGAGTAAGACTAGGCTCGGTTGGCGTTCATGGAGAAAACTTTGATAAACGTTATTGGTCTGGTTTTGGTGGCGTCAGTTACTGGCTTTAATTTTATTTGAAAATTTTTGTAGATTATTCGATATAAATAATGAACCGCCGATTTAACCTTACTTGCGGGCGGATAAATAAACAGCTAAACGAGGAGGCCTTATGGCTTTGTCTTTTGATTTTAGTCCGAAGAACGGACCCAATTCTCATTCTCAAATTGTAAAGAAGTTCTGTGACGGTTTCCATGTGGATTCCGCCATTGAATTGGCACGAATTATTCGTGAAAGAATGGCTGCAAAGGGCTATGTTCCCGGCGATCTTCTGGAAATGTACAAGCGCCGCTGCGAAAGCCGGAATGTAAAACTCAAGGAAACGGAATCCAGCCTGCTGGCAAAATTTTGCCATATAGCAGAGAATGGAAATGTCCCCAAGCGTATGCGTTCCTTCATTTACGAGACGCTGGACATTGGCGAAAAAGAACTGGCCGAAGCTCTTGCCCAGCATGAATTGCGCAAGAAAATGTCTGCGGCCTTAGGCCGTGATCATGAGGCGGAATGTTTTTTGGAGAACTTGCCGCTGATTCTGAAGCATAAGGATTTTGTGATGAAGTATCGGGAGTTTGCCTCCCTGCAGTTTAGCAACGTGGGCTTTAGCTACTGCTGGTTTGGGGGCAGGTACATTTGCCTCGGTGAACTTCTGAACTACTACAAGTACTGCTTTGGTGTTGCCCATCATGGCTGCCCCCATTGCAGTGGAGACGTTTATAATTACTGGTGCTGTGGGTCAATGCTTTCGGGCACACATTCCATTAGCGGGACTTGTATTTCCTGCGGTAACAAGGTTCACAACGCCATAGACTATCGCGAGACCTCTGCGGGTCTGGTGCCTGCCCCTCGGGAAATCCTCATGAGGGATAGGCGTTGCTTCGGGGCTCCGCAAACAACCCTACGTTACATCTTGCCCGCAACCCATGTCCCCTGCGAATTTGTGGACGAAAACCCCTGGGATATTTTCAGTCTTGTGGCGTTACTGAAATCGCTTTAGGTTTCTGTGCTGTTTTCTGCAGTTTTTGCGGCGGCGCGTGCTTCACGTTCTTGAGCTTCCCGCTGGGAATAGACGCAGCCGCAGAAGTTCTGACGGTAAAGATGGTACTGCTCCGAAAGTTCGGTGGAACGCTTGAATCCGCCCTTCTTTTTCAGGTCCGTGGGCAGTCGCCTTACGCCGTATTTCTGGCACTGTTCCTGCATAATTTCGTTCAGCAGTTGTGCGTCTTTCATGGGGCTGATGGTCAGCGTGGTGGTGACGTATTCGCAGTCCAGTTCCTTTGCGATTCTTGCGGATTCCGAAAGACGCAATTCGAAACATTTGCGACAGCGCTTGCCGCCTTCGGGTTCCTTTTCCAGCCCGCGGACTGCGTCGTAGAATTTCTTCGGGACGTACTCGCCCTCGATCAGCGTCACCGGATTTTTCGTGGGGAACTCCGCTACAAAGCGCTTGATTTCTGCAACGCGATGGCGGTATTCTTCGTCGGGAGAAATATTGGGATTGTAGTAGAAAACCGTGATGCGGAAATACTGGGACAAGTACTCGATGGAATGGCTGCTGCAGGGAGCGCAGCAGGCGTGCAACAGCAAAGTGGGAACTTCTTTACGCTTTTCCAATCCGCGGAGGATGTACTCCAGATCTCGTTGGAAGTTGTGCTTGGGCGGTTTCGGGCTGGCCTTGCCGACGTTTTCTGCGAAATCAGTCATAGTTCAGGGTTCCGAATGCGGTGGCCCAAAAACAGAATGTGCTGACGACGGCGAAAAATCCCATGACGGTCTTTTCCTTGTGGCTGGCACTGAACAAAACCGTGGCGGCATAGAACGTCAGGTACAAGGCGAAAAAGAACGCGAAAATCTTGGTGATGATGGCGGGCAGCAACTGGTTTGCGGCATCGGGCAACACGGCACCGGCGGTAAGCAGAAACCACAGGGCCACGAACTGCATGATGATGGGAACAACGAATGCCTTGCGTACTTCCTTGGGAACGACGCGGTGGCGTCCGCTCATGGCGTATGCACCTAGGGGGGCCCCCAGAGCCAGGGCGATATTCAACCCGATAGAAGGAGCGAAGGCGACGGCTCCAATAATTGCTGCAATCATCATAACGTAAAATTTAACAATTTGCGCTGGAGTCCCGAATACCCACAAAAAGAAAGAGCCCGCGAGGTAAAGGAGGTAACCTAGCGGGCTCAGGGAGTGTTTGGGTATCCCAAAAATAGATAATCTTGGGTGTGCAGAGAAAAAAAGTGAAATTTTCTTGTATACTCGAGTATACAGCTTGTATACAGAACGTTACCTTTAGGCGATTCCTGGCTAAAAAAGCCCTTTTAGTTGCAGATAGGCGTGGGCGGGGTGGAAGGGGGCTCTTGCCTTTTTTTTGAAGGTGGCGGCGATGGATATTTGGATTTGGTCTGTTCCCACATCGGACTGGGTGCGGATCTGGATGTTTTTTTGAGGATTGGATTGGGGAAGCACAAGGGAAACGCTAGCTTTATTGAGACTGTTGGTGCCGTAGGAGAGGCCCGTCTCTAGTCGGGGAGTGTTCAGCCCTTCGTTTCGGGTATAGGTCGTCTTGACGCTGCCTTGCAGGGAGAGTCCGTTTTTTGTTTGGGAATCGCTGTGGGAAAGCAGCGAAACCCCTTGCAATTTCAGGTCGTCCTTGCGGCAGTTTTCGGCGGCGTCTAGGCAGGTGGCGCTTGCGGTTCCGCGGAGTTGTTGGGGGCCGTAGTCCAGCTGTACTTTTATGCGGGCGGTGGTTTGCTGCAGGGCGCTGTCGTTTGGCAGTGGGGTGGTGACGCGGATGTTTGTGGAGATTCGGTTGCGCCATGGGCTTGCGTCGGTGTAGGCGATATTCTGGGAATACCAGAGCATGCTGTTTAGAATGCTGGAACTGAGGTGGGACTGATCCGGGACGCTGTCTCCGTGAATGTAGGCTGAAATTTTCCAGCTGATGATTTCTGCATTTTTGTTTTTGGCGGAACTTCGGCTTGTTGAAATTTTTTCGTTCCGCTGTAACTGCATCTTGATTAGGGGGAGGGATTGGCCGTGTTGCCACCAGCCTGCGACGGTGCCCCAGGAGGTTCTTGCCTGGATTCCGCAGGAGTTGCTTTCGGGATGGGTCCAGCAGAAAATATCGGCCTGTTTCCGGTAGCCTAGGCGGGCTTCCAGGTTTAGGGCCGTGTCTAACGTTCCGCCCAGCGTAAGGTTTCCTAGAGGGTATGTAAACGTTGTGCCCCATAAGGTGTCCAGCGGAATATAGCTGTGGATTTCCCGCGTTGAAATTTGCCCGAAGTGGGCCTCGCTGCCTTCGTTTCGGTAGCTCAGAAGTTCCTGCGTTCCCAGGCGCAGGCGGTAGCGGTAAAAATCCACTTGAAGCGAAAGTCGGGAACTTTCCAGATGCCCCAGTGAATCGGTTCTGCCTTTCCAGAGGATGTAACCGTGGGGCGTTAGGGGCGGGCGCTGGGATTTTGCGGAGTTCTGAGAAACGGTGGGTTCTTGTTGGGGCTGGCAGTCTTCCAGTGAATAGGTTTCGGCCAGCAGGCAGGCTTCTTCCTGATTGCCTTCTTCCAGCAGGTTCAGCATTTCGGTTGCTTCCTCTGCGGAAATTAGCCCGTCGTCCCACCACTTGAAAACCGCGGCCTCATCAAGGGCGAGGGCGAAGCCCGAGAATAAACAGAATGCGGTTGTTATTTTGCGAATATATACCAAGAAAAAATTGTTCATACCTATATACACGCACGAATTGCCGAAACATCACTTTTGGGGGTTCTTTTTTCTTTTGGGGATTTCTAATTTTGGGTTCATGGCAAATTCTAACTGGTCTAAAAAGCCCGCAAAGGGTTCCTGGGGTAAAGCTCCTTCTCGTATGCCTGCTCGTGGCGCAGATGCCTTGGGCAGTGCCTTTGTGCCTCACATGAAAGCTCCCCGCACCGAGTTTCCGCTGTTTAACGGAAAGCGTGTTACGCCGTCTCTGGCTGGCCTCGACAAGCTTTTGCATTATTATGGTGTGGAACTGCAGGAAGAAACCTTGAAGCAGATTTGGGAATATCATCAGCTTCTCCGAGCCAACAACGAAGACCAGGACTTGACTCGCCTTAATGCTTTTGAAACCATGGTTGAACGTCATTATGCCGACTGCACTTTGATCAACGCCTTTGTTGAAAAGTGGCCTGCCCGTATGATTGACGTGGGTAGTGGAGCCGGCTTCCCGGGTATTCCCCTGAAGATCGTGAATCCCAATATCAACTTGACTCTTTGCGAACCGCGCCCGAACCGCATCAACTTCTTGAACATGGTCATCGAGAAGATGGGGCTGAAGAATATCGATGTGTTCGGTCACAAGGTGACTAGCCGCAGCATGACTATTCCTGTGGATGGTGTTATCAGCCGCGCCTTTGAACTGATGGAAAAGACTTTCCCCCGTCTACAGAACTCCCTGAAGGTGGGTGGGCGCGTGTTCTTTATGAAGGGGCCTGCTGCCGCTGACGAACTGAAGACCTTGCATCCCGAAGACTATGGATACAAGTTGCTGGAAAAGCACTTCTATACAATCCCCAACAGCACGCAGGAACGAGCCCTCGTAATATTCGAAAGGGTACGATGATGCATGGGGGCTACTGCCCCCCTGGCCCCCCCCCGCTGAAATGTGCTGTGCTCACTTCTAGCCCCAGGCGCTACGCTTCTGGGGTTTGTTTCGCAGCAGGGACCGCTGGTTTATTCGGGTTTATTTCGGGGGAATGAAAAAGGGGGCGGTTGCCCCCTTGCGTCTTTTAGAACTTGAATACCATGCCGAATCGCATCTGGCCGTCGCGGACGCCGTCGCTTTCGCCTACGTCCTTGATGGTTGCGAAGTCGAATTGCAGCATGTCGGAGAGCATGAAGCCGAAGCCCATGTCCACTTCGTCGCGCTTACCGGTCTGGTCGTGGAGGTAACCCAGTCGCAAAGCGATGGTGTTGGCGTAAATAAATTCGGTACCTACGTTGAAGACGCCCTGCATCAAGGAGTTCTTGGCTCCTTCCAGGCCGCTGCCACCGCGTTCAGGATTGATCAGGGATTTCCAGCAGGATACGTAGAACGGTTCGGGATTTCCCTTGCTGTCGTCATAAACCACTTCGCGGTTGTAGTCGGCGACCACGACCCACTTATAGTCGGCCAGGGAGAGGATTTCATAGGAGAGGCCCAGGCGCCAGGTCAGCGGGATGGGGTCTTCGATGGTCTTGTCGACGTAATAGACGCTGGGGCCGATGTTGGCCAGGACCAATGCAAAATTCAAACCGTCTACAATCAGGTTCTTCTTGAGGACGCCCACGTCGAATGCGTAACCGAAGGTAGTTGCTTCTTCGGATCCGGATCCTGCGCCGGAACTGAGGTCAGAATAGAAGAACTTGATGCTGAGGCCTAGGCCCCAGTCGCCGGGGAAGCGGGTACCGTAGCTGAAGCCGCCAACGATTTCAGAACTGTTGTAGGCCACCAGGTCGTCAGCGTCCACATCGCCAGACGCAACTGTAGAACCGAAGCTAACGAAGTTTACGAAGAAGCCCATGGTACCCCAGTCGTTCAGGGGGATGGTCATGCCGCCGTAAAGGTGGTAGAGGTCGGGAATGTTGAGAATCGGCAAAAGTTTTTCGTAGAAGGCTGTGAGCTGGTAGTCGGCGTCCTTGAATTGTTCCATACCGTTTGCGGTACTGAACCAGACGTCATTACCCTGGGGAAGAACTGCCCAGACCTTGTTTACAGAAAGACCGTTTCCGGAGTGGTAGTGGACCCATTCGTCATCGCGCTTGCCTTCGGCCTCGTCGGCTTCGGTGCGTTCAAGTTCTGCCTTGCGGCCGCTGGCGGTAGCGTAATCCGGCAGGTGGCGCCAGACGCCCTTGTCGGTGGCAATCCAGATGCCGCCCTTCTGGTCGACGGAGATGTCGTTGACGGTATTGTCGGCGAACTGGATCTGTTCCCACTTGCGGAGGTTGAAATGGGAGAGGCCTCCCTTATGGGCTGCCCACACGTGGCCCGAACTGTCGACGGCCAGGGCGGTGGGACTCTTGTCCATGACTCCATCTTCTTCGTTGAACAGGCTCCAGCGGTCCTTGTCGTTGACGCTCTTCTTGGGAATGAGGCGGGCAACGCCTGCGCCTTCTGCGGCAACATAAAGTTCCTTGCGGAGTTCAGACCATACGAGGGCGGTAATCTTCTGGCTGGGCAGGACCTTGCCCTTCTGCTCGAATTGACCGTTACGGTATACGAAGAGACCGTCGTCGGTACCGATCCAGATAGAGGCTCCCTGGCTTACCAAGGCAGTAACGCGGTGGTTTCCCAGTTCGCTGTCGTAGCTCTTCCAGGCCTTGCCGTCAAAACGGTAAAGGGACTTGGGTGTACCTACCCACAGCTTTTCGGTACGGCTTTCGTAAAGGACTGCGGTAATGGTGTCCTTAACAATCAGGTTCCAGGGCATCTTGACTTCTACGATGTGCTTTTCATCGTCGGCAGTCTTGATCTCGTTGAATTCCTTGACCTTTCTGACATTTTCTTCCAGGCCGCGTTCGGAACCGGCGTACACCTTGACGGCGTCGCGGACCTTGGCATTGCCCTGCAGGGTAATGGAATGATAGTCGACCCACTGTTCGCCGTCAAACTTCAGGATACCGTTGGCAGTACCTGCCCACAGTTCGCTCTTGCTGAAGAAGCCATTCTTGGAGCGGGAAGCCATGCTTGTAAAATAGGGGGCATTCTTGGAATCGGCCGGGTAGCTCATGCGCCATTCGTCGGCCAGGGGGCCGAATGCCAGACCTGCGGGGTTGTAATACATGGCGGCGGCGTCATCTGCCAGGGCCGCACCTGCTTCGCCCATACCCAGCTGGCGGGCGCCAACGGGCATTTCCAAGGTGATAATTGCAGAACCTGCGGCAAGAGCCAGCGCCGGTGCTAAAAGAATTGCAGAAAGTAGGGATTTACGCAAGTTGCCTCCAATCCGGGATGTCGTAGTTGCTTCCGTGTGACGGGACAACTGCCTTCCAACCGGACTTGCTGGGGTTTTCCCAGGGCTGCTTCGGCAGGAGTCTGCAGTCGCAGCCCAAAACGTAGGGCGGCAGGATTTCCGCGTGGTTGCGGATCTGCTCGCGGGTAATAAAATTCTCTTCGTTCACGAACTTGCAATATTGTTTGCCCTTGGGGCCAAGCTCGATGCGGTAGGTGGCGGTGCCGTTCTTGTCGCCTTCGTCCACGGTGCGGATGGTTTCTTCCATGGTGGCGTTCCACTGGGCGATCAGGGCCTCGCGCTGTTCGGGACTCATGTTCTGTGTCTCGAGCCAGGAGCGGAGGGAGGCTTCGGAGGGCTTGACTGCAGTGAGGGACTCCCTAGCGGGGCGGACCACCACGGCGTATTGGCCGGAAACGTCAATTACAGGCTTGACCTCGTCCTTTTCGTCGGAACTGTGGATAACCACATAGGCTCCGATGGCGGCTAGGATGATAGAAAGCACGATAATTGCGATTACAATAATGATTGACAGCATATTTAATTCCGTTTTGGACTTTTTGCCTTACTCTCAAAAACTAGCATTTTCTATTTTGTGGAATAGGAGATTATATGTCGAAATTGAAGATTTTTACAGCTGTTCTTATTTTGGCCGTTTGTAATGCCCTTGCTATCCCTTTCAAGGTGGAAACCGTCAAGGAAGGTGCTGGCGATACAATCCGTGCAGGTCAGCTGATCAAGGTTCACTATAAGGGTTATCTTTATTTGGACAGTGCTAAGATTCTGGCCGAGAAGAATAGGGTTTTGGATTCCCTGCGTTTGGCCGATTCCCTTCGCCTGGCCAATGACCTGGGTTCTGCCCAGGTGGCTGGTGTGACACAAGTTGACACGACTAAGCTGTTGGATAAGGCTTCTGCCGATAGTTCTGCTGCCGAAAGCGCCGCTGCGGAATCTACCGAGTCCGAAGGTCAGCAGCCTTTTGCCAACTCCTACGAACAGGGCGAACCGCTGGAATTTACCCTTGGCATGGGCATGGTCATTCAGGGCTGGGAAAAGGGCCTTGTGGGCATGAAGGTTGGCGAAATCCGCAAGATGTATGTCCCTTATCAGATGGCCTACGGCGAAAATTCCCTGGAAGGCATTCCCGCCTATTCCGACCTGTATTTCGAGGTGGAACTGGTGGGTGCCGAAAAGCCCATGGAACCGGATGTGTTCCCCAAGAATGTAGAAGGTCTCAAGTGGCGTGAAGCAGGCAAGGGCTTGAAGATTTATGACGAAAAGGTGGGCTCCGGTAAGCCTACCGCAATCGGTTCCGTCCTGAAGACCCATTATACTGGCTGGCTCCTTTCTGGTCGTAAGTTCGGCAGTTCCAAGGATCTCGGCAAGCCCCTGCAGGTTGTACTTGGCGCAGGCAAGATGATCAAGGGTTGGGAAATTGGTCTGGATGGTATGCGTGAAGGTGGCGTCCGCTGGTTCAGGGTTTCCCCGAACATGGGCTATGGCGCAACAGCTTACTCCATGATTCCTTCCAACTCCACGTTGATCTTTAAGGTGGAACTGGTCTCTTCTGAAATTGATGAATCCTTGGCTGAATCCATGGACTTCTTCCCGGATACCACGACGCTCACTTTCGAAAATGGTCCCGAGGGCCTGCGTTATGCGGTAATCAAGCAGGGCGAAGAAGGGGCTGAACCTGCCCAGAAGGGTCAGAATGCCCACGTCCATTATACCGGCTGGCTTACCAACGGTTACAAGTTCGATAGCTCCCGTGATCGTGGCCAGGTGTTTAGCTTCCCCTTGGGCGGCGGTCGCGTGATTCGCGGTTGGGAACTGGGCGTGCAGGGCATGCTTCCCGGCGAAAAGCGCATCTTGATCGTGCCTCCTGGACTGGGCTATGGCAGCCGCGGAGCAGGTCCCATTCCTGGCGGTTCTACGCTGATCTTTGCCGTGGAATATCTGGGACAGGATTAATACCCTACAAATCCTATAGTTTTCAAGGGAAATGCTCTGTGGGGCGTTTCCTTTTTTTATTATTTGGGATGAGGTTATTTATGAGGATTTCTACAAAAGGTCGCTACGCTCTTCGAGTCATGATTGACTTGGCCAGGAATGGCCGCGAAAATTATGTGAAACTGCAGGAACTTTCTTCCCGACAGCAAATTTCCGAGAAGTACCTGGAAGGAATTTTGGGAACCTTGGTCCGTGGAAAACTTCTGGAAGGCGCCCGCGGAAAGGGTGGCGGGTATAAGCTGAAATGTAATCCTGCGGAATGTAGCGTCTGGGATATCCTTTCCAAGACCGAAACCTCGGTGGCGCCTGTGGCCTGCCTGGATGACGAGATAAATTCTTGCGACCGTGCGGATTTCTGCGTGACGCTTCCTGTGTGGAAGGAGCTGGATTCCATGATCCGCGGCTATCTTGAAAGTGTAAAGCTGGACCAGTTTGTCAGGGGCGTCGAAGGAACCGATGGAAAGGTTCCCGATGACAAGGTCTGGAGTTGTGGGCTGTAACCAAAAAGCAAAGCCGCAAACAAATAAGACTAATAAATAAGCCTGCTCTTTTGAGGAGCAGGCTGTTCTATTTTAATCAAGATGCCTTGTTAGAAAAAGTATTCGGGGACTGTCTCTGTACGGTCTATTTCATTGCAGATTTCTCGCATTTCGGCGATCAGTTCCTCTCGGGAACTGAACTCGTTACGGGGATAGCTGCCTTGTGCGACAATGAGGTTACCATTGCAGTTTGATTCGTATTCAATTACGTTGGGGTCTGCGCTCAGTTCGGTACAGGTTGTGCCGATGTGTTCCTGTGATACGGAATAGTCATAGTTTATAAGTATGGTTATGATTGCGGTATCACCGGCAAATTCCATATACTGGGAGGAGAATCCCATGGGGCCATATATGTCGATGCCGAAGGAGGAATCGGCCATCAAGGCTACGTTGCAACTGGGCTTGTTGTTTTGTGAAGAAGGGAATAGGGGACCTTTGTCGTTGTCGGCTGGATTCGTCGAGGAATTGCCGGAACTGTTTTGTTCGCTGCTCCCGGACTCATTTTTATCTTCGTTTTTGTCGTCTTCTTCTTCGTCATCTTCTGGGGTGGAGGCCTCGCTATACTCCTTGTAGAAAGATTCGCATTCCCCCTTGGCGTCAAGAATCAAATCTTCTAAGGAGTTTCTACCGGCGTCTTCTACAGCTTTAATCGTGATGTTACGTCCTGAACAGATGACTGTAGATTCACCGGGTTTTTCGTTGGCTTCCTGCTGGTTTTCGTTGCATATGTTGGCGATTTCCTCCATGGGAACCCAGCTGGAATATTCGGTGACGTATTCTATGTTTGCCTTGTCTCCGTTCAATGTGGTCGTGATGTTCGCTGTAAAGGCGTTCGATACGAAGAACGTCATGACCATGGAATTTTCGGAGGTCTGTTTGACGGAGCAGCCGATTTTTTCACCGGAACCGTTAGAACTTGAACTGCTATCTGATGAACAACCTGTGATGACCAACAGAGCCATGGCTGAAATGGGAATAATTTTTTTTAGCATGTTGCTACCTCAAATTTTGTTTGGTGGAGCTATAGAGCATGGCGGATGCGGCATACCCTAATCGGTCAAATTCCTTGCAGTCGTTCAGGTATGAATTGACAATTTCGTCTTTGGTGGTGGTTGATACTGTTGCACTGTAGTAAATACGTACAAAGTCTTCGCCGCAGGTGACGTCGTAATCGTCTGTACTGCCGATTTCCATATTTTCTTCGCAAACGGAACTGATTGTGTCGGCTGGTGTGGCCGGATCGAATTGTATGGTTTGGATTAACTGAATTGTTTCACCGTCATACTTTATGGTAGTCGTGTTTTTTTGTATGCCAATGATGTTTGCTTCCATCTTGAAATCGGTATCGGTGTCTTTTGTGACGAAGCAGGAATTTTTGTTGGTGGGGAATTCTACAGGCTCGTTTGGTTCGATAACGGGATTTTCCTTGTAGAACGTTTCGCAGCTTTTTTCAAGATTGGTCCGGATTAAGTTTACGGATGACGTTACTTCGTATTTGTACTCGTATGAAAGGTGTCGGCCGGAGCAGGTGAATGTGTCGTAATCTCCGGATTCCGCAAACTCGTCGCAGTAATCCTGGAACTGGCTGTTGGTGGCGAGCGGTGTGATGTAAATGTCCTGCGTTATGAGTACTGCAGAGGGAGTGACGTCGTAAACGATGGAACTGTACACTGATCCCTGATAGACTTCGGTTATAGAAATTTTGGAATCACCGATTGTTTCGATTTTACATGAGTTTTGGGATAAGTCCGGTATGTAGTCGTTGCTGGAATCGTAAGTCGGCTGGCTAGCGGAGTTATCGGTCGTACAAGCCACAAGGGTCGATAAAACGAGAAGAGCCGTTGCGTAAAGCGGTTGACGGGTAAAAAACATTTGTAATCCTCTTAAACTTGAACGGAATATAGGTTTTTGGGTTGTAGGCGGGTGAGTGGCCCTCCTTTTTTGGTGTGATTTATAGGAGTTATAAGGATGATTATGGGTTTGTTATAGGCAAAAACTATAGAATTCTTGGGTTTTTGAAAAATGTCGTGATTTTCCTATAAAACCTATTGGAAATGTAGGAATAAAAGTCTAACTTTTGATCGTTGAAATTAAAAACCTACCAAAAAGGTAGAGAAATTAAAACGACAGACAATTTATAGTACGGAGTAAATCACATGTCCCAGAATCTTCATTTTGAAACTCTTCAGCTTCACGTTGGCCAGGAATCCGCAGACCCCGCAACCGATTCTCGCGCAGTACCTATTTACGCAACCACCTCTTACGTTTTCCACAACTCCCAGCATGCCGCTGACCGTTTCGGCCTTCGCGATGCCGGTAACATTTACGGTCGCTTGACAAACTCCACCCAGGGCGTTTTTGAACAGCGCATTGCTGCCCTGGAAGGTGGTTCCGCTGCCCTCGCCGTTGCATCTGGCGCCGCTGCCATTACTTATGCCATTGAAGCTCTCGCTCAGGCTGGCGATCATGTGGTTGCCCAGAAGACCATTTACGGTGGCTCCTACAACTTGCTGAAGCACACCTTGGCACCTTTCGGCGTAAGCACTTCTTTCGTTGACACTCACAACCTCGCTGAAGTTGAAGCCGCCATCAAGGAAAACACTAAGATCCTTTACCTGGAAACTCTCGGCAACCCCAACTCTGACGTTTCCGATATCGACGCTCTTATCGAACTTGGCCACAAGCACGGCCTCGCTGTTATCGTTGACAACACCTTCGGTACTCCGTTCCTGTTCCGCCCCATTGAACACGGCGCAGACGTAGTTGTTCATTCCGCTACCAAGTTCATCGGCGGTCATGGTACAACTCTCGGCGGTATCATCATTGAATCTGGCAAGACCAACTGGAAGTCCGGCAAGTTCCCCACCATCGCTAACCCCAACGTTAGCTACCACGGTGTAAGCTTTGCCGATGCAGTTCCGGGTGCCGCATTCGTGACCTACATCCGCGCAATCCTCCTCCGCGACCAGGGCGCTGCAATTTCCCCGTTTGCTGCATGGGCTCTCATCCAGGGTACTGAAACTTTGTCCCTGCGTATCGAACGCCACGTTGAAAACACCAAGAAGGTTGTGGAATTCCTTTCCAAGCACCCCAAGGTTGCTTCCGTTAGCCACCCGAGCCTGCCGTCTCATCCGGACCACGAAAACTTCAAGAAGTATTTCCCCAAGGGTGGCGCCTCCATCTTTACTTTCGAAATCAAGGGCGGTCAGGCCGAAGCCTGGAAGTTCATTGATAGCCTGAAGATCTTTAGCCTCTTGGCAAACGTTGCCGACGTGAAGAGCCTGGTGATTCATCCGTACACCACCACTCATTCCGAACTGAACGAAGAAGAATTCAAGGAACAGAATATCACTCCGTCCACCATCCGCCTCTCCATCGGTACCGAACACATCGATGACATCATCGCCGACTTGGAACAGGCATTGGCCGCAGTTTAATAACTGCAGTAAACAGTGATTAGTGGTTAGTAAACAGGAAATGCAGAATGAAGCATGCGCCTAACCACTAACCACTAACTACTAACCACTAACTACTAACCACTAATAATAAAAAGGATTTCAAACATGTCTAAAATCTATACTTCTGCAGATCAGCTGATTGGTCACACTCCTCTTCTGGAACTTACTCACATCGAAGCCGCTAACAATCTCGGTGCGAAGGTTCTGGCAAAGCTTGAATATTTTAACCCCGCAGGTTCCGTGAAGGACCGTATCGCCAAGGGTATTCTGGATGACGCCGAAAAGTCCGGCAAGCTGAAACCCGGTGCAGTGATTATCGAACCGACCTCCGGTAACACTGGCATTGGCCTTGCTTCCGTTGCTGCAGCCCGCGGCTACCGCATCATCATCGTGATGCCCGAAACCATGAGCGTTGAACGCCGCCAGATTATCAAGGCCTACGGTGCAGAACTTGTTCTTACCGAAGGGGCCAAGGGCATGAAGGGTGCTATCGCCCGTGCCAACGAACTGGCTGCAGAAATTCCCAACAGTTTTATTCCTGGCCAGTTCGTGAATCCCGCAAACCCGGCTACTCACCGCGCCACTACCGGCCCGGAAATCTGGGAAGACACCGACGGTAAGGTGGATATCTTTGTTGCCGGTGTGGGTACCGGTGGTACCGTCACGGGCGTTGGCGAATATCTGAAGTCCCAGAACCCCAACGTGAAGGTTGTTGCTGTGGAACCCGCTTCCTCTCCGGTGCTTTCCAAGGGCGTTGCTGGCGCTCACAAGATCCAGGGCATTGGCGCAGGTTTCGTTCCTGACACCTTGAACACCAAGGTCTACGACGAAATCATCGCAGTAGAAAACGAAGCCGCATTCGAAGCCGGTCGCGAAATCGGCCACAAGGAAGGCGTGCTGGTGGGCATTTCTTCTGGTGCCGCTCTCTGGGCTGCCAAGGAACTGGCAAAGCGCCCGGAAAACAAGGGCAAGACCATCGTGGCTTTGCTCCCGGATACCGGCGACCGCTACCTTTCTACCGCACTGTTCGCTGAATAAGTTTGCCGAATTAAATCGCGAAAAATTTTTGAAAATTAAAAAGTGTTGCGGGGCTGCGTGGTCTCATTTGCTGCCCAGTGAACCTTGCCCAATGCACTTTATAAAAATTTCAGAGTGAGAAGACGTCAGAAAGCTCAATAAACTTTCTGGCGTTTTTATTGAATGTTTGTAATTAAGAATCTGTATTTTAGGTGTGAATATGGAATCCTCTAAGAAACGTGTGGCCGTAGGCCTTTCCGGTGGTGTTGACTCTGCTCTTTCTGCTTATCTTCTGAAAAAACAGGGCTACGAAGTCATTGGCGTAACCATGGCCACATGGGATGGCTCTATCAAGAACATGCCCCATGTGGAAGGTCGTGAAGGTTGCTTTGGTCCTGGTGAAGATGAAAATATCGCCCAGGCGAAGACTGTGGCAGAACGCCTTGGCATACCGCATTATACTGTTTCTGTGACTGAAGAATACAAACGTCAGGTTTTGGATTATTTCCGTGCGGAGTACCGTGCTGGTCGTACCCCCAATCCTTGCGTCCGCTGCAATCAGAATATTAAATTTGGCGCCTTGCATTCAGCTACCCGCCGCATGGGTGTGGAATTCGATTATTTCGCTACCGGTCACTATGCCCGCATAGAATTCAAGAATCCCAAGGAACCTTTCCTTTATGCTGCCTTGGACGATTCCAAGGATCAGACCTACTTCCTTTCCCGTTTGACAGCAGAACAGCTGTCCACCGTGATCTTCCCTCTGGGTGGAATGAAGAAGACCGACGTGAAGGCTTTGGCTGCAGAAATCGGCTGGGTGGATTTTGCCACCAAGAAAGAAAGCCAGGATTTTTTGGAATGCGGTGACTACACAGTTCTCTTTGATGAATCCGACAACAAGCCTGGTGACTTTGTGGACATGAACGGTAAGGTTCTGGGTAAGCATCGCGGCATTATCCATTACACTATCGGTCAGCGTAAGGGACTGAATATTGGTGGCCTGCCAGAACCGTATTTTGTGGTAAGCATAGACGTGAAGAAGAACCAGGTGGTTCTTGGCCCCCGTAGTGTTATGAGCTGCGTGGATGTGAATGCCGAAGAATTGAACCTGATGGTGGACGAAGATTCTCCGTTGTTGCAGCAACCCTTGACTGCGCACATTCGCTTGGGACATAAGGGTTCTTTGGCTCGAATTACATCGCTGGATGTGAACGCCGGAACAATTAGCGTTCATTTTGACGAGCCGCAGTTCGCTTCTGCTCCCGGACAGATTCTGGTGCTGTACGCCGGTCAGGGAATTGTAGCTTCGGGAATTATCACAAAGTAGAATCAATAAATTTTTTGCGTTAATTCTTGAATTCGTAGCCCGCGGTGGTTATAACTTTCTTAAAAGTTTCGACAGGAACCTTTTCGGAAAAGGTGACTTCTACGGAGTTTGTCTTGTGATTGGCCTTGGCGGAGTCTACGCCGGGGATTGCTTCCAGTGCCTTTTTTACGGCGGCTTCGCAATGGCTGCACATCATTCCTTCGACGGTGAATGTTTTGGTCATGGGAGTGTCCTCTGGTTTTGATGCTTCGGGGAGCACGTTGGTTTCGGGGTTGTCTGCGGTTTCTAGTTCTGCAGAAGGTTCGTCGTTGACTTTGATAATTTTTCCTGAAATGGATTTCTTCAGCTTTTTGTCCCTATGGGAACTGCCGATGTTTGCGAAATTCAAACGCAATGCGTTGGTGACCACGCAGAAACTGGAAAGGCTCATGGCGAGGGCTGCAAATGTGGCGTTCAGGCTCCATCCGAAAAGCTTGTAGTAGCAACCTGCTGCCAAAGGGATTCCGATGACGTTGTAGATGAACGCCCAGAAGAGGTTCTCGTGAATGTTCCTGATGGAGGCACGGCTCAGGCGGATGGCTGCGGGAACGTCCAGAAGATTGCTCTTGACGAGAACTACGTCGGCGGCGTCAATGGCCACGTCGGCCCCCGCCCCGATGGCCATACCTACGTCTGCGCGGGTCAGGGCCGGGGCATCGTTGATGCCGTCACCAACCATGGTGACGTGGCCATGTTCCTGCAACTTCTGGATGATGGCTTCCTTTCCGTCGGGAAGAACCCCTGCGACAACTTCGTCTACGCCTGCTTCCTTTGCGATGGCGCTTGCCGTACGTTCGTTATCGCCGGTGAGCATCACCACGTGAATGCCCATGCTTTTCAGTTCTGCAATGGCCTGCTTGCTATCGTCCTTCAAGGTGTCTGCTACAGCGATTATTCCCAGCAGAGAATTGCCCTTGGCGAACAGCAGGGGAGTCTTGCCGGATTCTGCCAGCTTGTGGGTCGCGGCAGTCATGGCGCTTGACACACTCACTTTGCTTGCGATGAACATTAAGTTACCTGCAAAAACTTGCTGACCGTTTACCGTTCCCTGCAGACCATTTCCGGGCAACGCCTCAAAGTTCTCAACAAGGTTTGTGCTGGAAGTCGTGTCGGAGGCTGCGCCGCTCGATTCGCCGCTTTCATAGTTCAAAATCGCCTTTGCCAACGGGTGTTCGCTCTTGCTTTCAATGCACTTGGCGATGTCCATTAAATCGACTGCGGAAACGCCCTGCATCGTTATCACATCGGTTACCTTGGGCTCGCCTTTAGTAATGGTTCCGGTTTTGTCCAGCGCAACAATTTGAGTCCTGCCTGTATTTTCAAGTGCGGCAGAAGTCTTGAAAAGAATGCCGTGTTTTGCGCCCACACCGTTGCCTACCATAATGGCCACTGGGGTGGCAAGGCCCAAGGCGCAGGGACAACTAATGACAAGCACCGCAATGGCCCGGGCTAGAGAAAAACCAATTTCTGCACCAACGAAAAACCATACTACAAAAGTGACGATGGCAATTCCAATGACCGCCGGAACAAAAATTCCTGCAACACGGTCTGCGATTTTTGAAATGGGAGCCTTTGTGGCGGCAGCGTCGCTGACCAGCTGAATAATTTGGGAAAGGGTCGTGTCCTTCCCGACGCGGGTGGCGCGGCACTTCAAATAACCAGACTGATTTAATGTGGCAGAAGTAACGGTGTCGCCGACATTCTTGTCGATAGGCAGGCTTTCGCCGGTTAATGCGGATTCGTTAACGGCAGAAGTTCCTTCCAAGACAACACCGTCTACAGGAATATTTTCGCCGGGCTTCACGATGAAAATGGATCCCACCTGAACTTTTTCGATGGGGACGATTTTTTCAACTCCGTCTTCTTCAATCGTTGCCTGCTGCGGGGCCAGTTTCATCAGGCTCTTCAAGGCGTTGGTAGTCTTGCCCTTTGAAATTGCCTCCAGCAACTTGCCTACGGTAATGAGGGTGACGATGGTTGCGGCACCTTCAAAGTAGTAGTTGTCCATCCAGGTTTCTGCAGCGGAAACCCCGCCGACGACTTGGGCGCGGGTCATGGCGAAAATAACGGCTATACTGTAAAGGTATGAGGCTCCTGCACCGAGTGCCACCAGGGAGTCCATGTTGGGCGCGCGGTGTAGCAATCCCCTGAAACCATTGATGAAAAACTTCTGGTTTATGACAAGGATGATTCCTGCTAAAATCAGTTGCACCAAACCCATGGCTACGTGATTCTTGTCGGGAGACATGAACCAATCGGGCAGGGGCCAGCCAAACATCATGTGGCCCATGCTGAAGTAAAGCAACGGCAGTAAGAAAATGAGGGAGGCGATTAGGCGGCTCTTTAGAGTGCTGATTTCTGTGATGGTTGCGTTTTCCAGGGTGCCGGCAGTTCCGGCGGCGTTCCCTGTATCGTTCGCAATCCCTGTGGCGTTCTCGCTCGATGGTTCGCCTGCGCTTTTTTGCACGTTTGCCTTGTAACCTGCTTTTTCTACGGCGCGGATAATGGCTGCGGAGTCGGCGGTCCCTTCCACGTTCATGGAATTCGTCAATAGACTGACGGCGCAATTCTCAACGCCCTCTACGCTGTTCACTGCCTTTTCGACACGGGCCACGCAGGCGGCGCAACTCATTCCTGTAACATTGAATTTTTGCATTGCTTGCCCGACCTATTTCATCATTTTCTGAAGCGTGTTCAACAGGTCGTCGATGACCTCGTCCTTGCCAGCTCGGATATCATTTGCAACGCAGGTCTTGATATGGTTTGCTAGCAAAGTCTTGCTAAATGCGTTTAACGCAGCGTTGACGGCGGACACCTGTACCAGAACGTCGGTGCAGTAGGCGTCATTTTCAATCATGTTTCGAATGCCCTTGACCTGCCCCTCAATGCGGTTTAAACGGGTCATGAGGCTCTTGATTTCGGAATTTTCTCGTTCCTTTTTCTTGCAGGAACAGCAACATTTTTCTTTTTTCATGCTGTAAATATACATACCCCTAGGGGGTATATACCAATACATTTTATCTATGAGTGTGCTTTCCCGGTGTGAAATTGTAGTGCTTAGTGCAAATATTCATCTTTCGTGATTTATCAATCATAAAAATTGATTGTATTAAAAAAACATATAATTTTCAGAAATATAAAGTATTAGTCAAAAAAACTTTGGGATTCTACATTGTGGCCCGAACAAAAAACATAGGAGTTCACAATGATGAAAATTCTTCCCTTCTTGGCAATTGCCGCAACCTTCGTCCTTACTGCCTGCGAAGACTTCCATAAATGCAAATTCAGCGATGATCAAACATCCTTGAAATGTAGCGAGAATGTTTATAAGGTCGTGAATGCGAATGGGAAAAAGTGGTTTGCGCAGAACGCCAATTTCTACACGGATTTCAGCTACTGCTATGGCGATGATTTCAAGATGTGTCTTGACTATGGTCGCCTCTATACTTGGGCTGCCGCAAAGAAGGCATGTCCTCTTGGCTGGCATGTTTCTACAAAAGCTGAGTATGAATCTCTGATTGCGTCTGGTGAATTTGCAAAGCTGAATGTGGTTAACGCAGGCTTCCGTTACCATGAAGACAACTATGTGGATCGAGACAAGTCGGCTCGCATTTGGATTGATGACGAGTACGACGCAGTTCGCGCCTATATGCTGAACATCAGTGATAGCGGCATCATTACCGTGGAACACTTCAACAAGGATATTGCTGCGTCTGTCCGCTGCATCGAAGACTAGTTTTTGTTGAGGGCATTTCCATGGGAATTGATATTGACATCACTAGCGTTTCCTCTGGAAATGCAACCGTTCTTATAGGCGCCTGTTTTGCAATCGTACTTTTCCTGATTATTTATGAAGCATTTTTCACGAAGAAAGGGATGGGGACGAGCGCCTCGCCGCTTTCTGAAATTCTTGAACAACAGGAGAATCAGGAATTCATTGTTTGCAAAATGATTGCGGAGTTTGCGGCGACGCTGGCTGCTTGCGGTGCGACCAGTATGCAGGTTTTGTCCAGCGTGGCGTACCTTTCGACCCACTTTGGAATTCATGCCGAAGTGACTGGCTTGCCGCAGCATATTCTCCTTTGCGCTGTAGATGATAAACGACAGAAAACTTATACCATCAACCAAAAGATCAAAGAGAATCCCCTTGACTTTGACAGGATTATTATGCTGAATCATCTTGCCAAGGAAACGGTGGCTGAAAATTATTCTCCCGAAATTTTCTATGAAAAATTCCAGAAGATTCATGCGGTAAAAAGGCTGCACCCAAATCTTGTTCTTGTGCTGGCGAGCCTTGCCAACGCTTCGTTCTGCAGGTTGTTCAACGGGGACTTTATTTCCATGGCCATTGTGGCTACGGCGACTGCCTGCGGGTTTTACTTGCGAAGAACTTTGTGCTCACGGTTCAAGCTGGATTTTAGAATGGGTACGATTTTGGCGGCTGTTGTTTCGACTGTCATTGGCACTAGCGGCTATGTCTTTCAGATTGGAGAAACGCCCAATGTGGCACTTGCTACAAGTATCCTTTACCTGGTTCCGGGAATCCCGTATATTAACTCGCTTAGCAATTTGCTGAATGGAATGTTCCTTGGATGTATTAGCCAGTTTTTTAAGGGGGCCATTCTAACTATCTGCCTATCGCTGGGTTTTTGCATAGGTCTTGTTCTCACCAACCTTCATTTCTTCTAATATGTTACTGACATTACTTCAAGACGGATTTTTCGCTTCCATTGCAGCCGTCGGATTTGGAAGCATCAGCAATGTGCCTAAACGGATTTTCGCAGGTTGCGGCCTTGTGGCGGCCATTGGCCACGTCACCCGATTTGTGTTGATGAACCTTTGCGGCTTTCACATTATATGGGCGAGTCTCGTAGCGGGTTTCTCCATCGGGATGTTTGCAGTCCTTTTGCGAAAAGTCTGGAAGTGTCCCTGCGAATCCTTGGCGTTCCCGGCGCTGCTTCCCATGATTCCCGGTATGTACGCCTATCGCTCCGTGCAGTCCCTGATTCTTTGTTTCAAGACTCCGAGCGACGGTTTGTTCGACCATTACATACACATATTCTTCTACAACTTTATGGTATGCTTCTTGGCGGTTCTGCTGATGGTCTTTGGCGTTACTTTCGTCATACACCTGCAAAAGAAAAGATCCTTTGAAATCAAGTGGAATCGATTCTTTCATAAAGGCGTATAGCAAAAACCTATCGCAAACTCTAAAAATTAAGTATTGGACGAAGCGATAGTTCCCATCTATATTTGGCGGCATCTAAGAAATAACTCTTAGTTGAATGCTGTCTTTGATGACAGCGTGGCGGCGAAGGTTTGCGCCTAGTGCTCTCCTTTAGCCCTGCGACAACATGAAAAGGAAAAATACGATGTCAAATACGCACCATTTTGATGTGGTGGGCAGTTTTCTGCGCCCCGCAAATTTGTGAAGTCTCTTGAAAGTGACGGTCATGAAGCCAAGCAGACCATTCCTGCTCCTGCTCAACTTTTCCAGCAGCTTATCGTTCCCCAGAATATCGAAACGACCCGCAAGTTCTACGCCACAAACGATGAACTGATTGAAGATATTGCCTACGCCTACCGCGGCGTAATCCATCAGCTATATGATGCAGGCTGCAGAACCATCCAGTTCGATGACTGCACCTGGGGCGCTATCGTTGGCGATGCTGCCGCACAGCGCTACAAGTCCCTGGGCCTGAGCCTTGACGTGGTGAAAAATCAGCTGCTTCATGTGAACAACCTGGCCATCGAAGGCAAACCTGCGGACCTGCAGATCAATACCCACATTTGTCGCGGCAACTATCACTCCACCTATTTCACCAGCGGCCCCTATGATTCCGTGGCGGACTACGTTTTCGCCCGCGAAAATGTGAACACGCTTTATCTGGAATACGATGACGAACGCTCCGGCGGATTTGAGCCCTTGTCAAAGGTAAGCGCCGACAAGGTTGTGGTTCTTGGCCTGATTACTTCCAAGTCCCCCAAGCTGGAAGACAAGGCGACGGTTATCGCCCGCATTAAGGAAGCGACCAAGTACATTCCTTTGGAACGTCTGAAGCTGAGCCCTCAATGTGGCTTTGCCTCCTGCGATGTGGGCAACAAGCTAACCGCATTTTCCGTGCTGAGTGCAATCGCAAAGGAACAACTTTTAGAAAGCGTGAAATGAATGCGTTAGGCCCCGCCGCCCGCATGGGGTCGGACTCGCGCGGCGGTTGCCTTGTGCAGTCGCAGGTCGCGCGAGGCTGAACGAACGACTCGCATCGCGAGTCGATAGCGCAAGAGGGCCGGCCTGCCAGGGCAACGCCCAAAACATAGTCCCCTGTCGCCTATAGTTTGCAAAGTGAAATTTTTTCGCGCCCCGCCTTGACACCGCCCAAACTTTTGTATAAATTTAGTAGTGAACAAAAGAACACTGATTAAACTGTCGCTTTTTCAAGCCTGTAGCGACTGGAGGAAAAATGGATAAAGCAGTTTCTGCCAATAATGGCGAAAAGAACGAAATCATTGTATATCAGCCGGAGGGCGGCGAATTTCACATTGAAGTTCGTCTTGATAATGATACAGTTTGGTTAACTCAAGCTCAAATGGCAGAACTATTTGGTAAAAGTGTTTCTGTTATTTCAAGACATATTTCGAATGTTTTTGAAGAGGGAGAACTTGAAGAGAAAAGCAATTTGCATTTTTTGCAAATTGCAAATTCTGATAAGCCAGTCAAATTACCCGAATTCTATTTGCAAATGCATAATCCGAGCGGAATCTGAAGGATGCAAAAAAGGCCCCCAGATGGGAGCCAGCTAGGATAACTAAATTGCAA